>CAVFPH010000047.1:0-16651 GCA_963624325.1 bacterium | reverse complement strand
CCGCTTACACTGCCCTTTGCATCCGACAGATCTATGGAGAGAACGGCAATGAAACTGCATTCCGGATTGTATGAACAGGTGATCAGCAATGCGCTGAGCGGCGAGCTTGAAAAAATACCTTCGGCTCGCAAGGCTGTTGCGCCCATTGACCGGGCAGAGGCATCCAAAATTCTCTCGCAGTATCTGACGGATGTCGTGCGGGAGGGGCTGGATAACGTTCTGGATCACGGCGGGGAGCTTTCCGATCAAATCGATCTGATCAACCGAATCGTAGCACTTGTGCAGAACGCGACGCGGGAGGCTGATTTCTCTGCCATGACCGTCAGCCGGCAGGCTGAACAGCTGCTTGCCCTGCTTCGGGAGACCGATCCGAGGCTGGCCGCGGGAAAAACGGCGGCGGATTTGGCGCGTCCCGAAACATCCGTTGCGCAAAGTTCTTTGTTTACGGGGGCGGCGCACGAGCCGCAGATGTTCACGGAACTGAAAAAGGAAATTGCTTCGGCGGATCGTGTTGACATGCTGGTATCCTTCATCAAGTGGAGCGGGCTGCGGCTGATCATGGATGAGCTGCGGGATTTTACCGGCAGCGGCGGCGAACTGCGGATTATTACTACCTCCTATATGGGGGCAACCGACGTAAAAGCCATCGAAGAGCTTCGCAGGCTGCCCAATACGCAAATCAAGGTCAGCTATAATACCAAGACGACCAGACTGCACGCCAAGGCATATATTTTCTATCGGAATACCGGTTTTACCACTGCCTATGTGGGCTCCTCCAACCTTTCCAATGTGGCGCTGACCAGCGGGTTGGAATGGAACACCAAAGTTACAAAGCGGGATCTTCCCGAAACCATTCAAAAGATAGCCGCTACATTTGATTATTACTGGAATGACCGTGAGTTTGAATATTATGCCGAGGATCAAAGAGAACGGCTGGCGCGTGCCCTGAAGGCGGAAAAATTTTTTGATGCAAACCATGCCGAAATGTATACCATGGATATTTCGCCCTATGCCTACCAGCAGGAAATTCTTGATAAGCTGGAGGCAGAGCGCACCGTCCGCGGATACAATCGCAATCTGGTTGTGGCGGCTACGGGAACAGGCAAAACGGTTATTTCGGCTTTGGATTACAGGCGCTTTTGCAAACAGCACCCGAATTGCTCCTGCCGTTTGCTTTTTGTGGCGCATCGGGAAGAAATACTAAGGCAAAGCCTTTATACATTCAGGGCAGTGCTCAAAGATCCGAACTTCGGCGATATGTGCGTAGGCGACTGCAGACCGGACAATATCGATCACCTGTTTATTTCTATCCAGACGTTCAACACACGCAGCTTTCATGAGAAGACAACACCGGATTTTTATGATTATATTGTTGTGGACGAATTCCATCATGCCGCCGCACCTACCTATCAACGGCTGCTTGATTATTATAGGCCTTCTGTCTTGTTGGGGCTGACGGCCACTCCGGAGCGCATGGACGGAAAGAGCATACTGCCTTATTTCAGCAATCGCATCGCAGCAGAAATACGTCTGCCGGAAGCCATTAACCGAAAGCTGCTGTGTCCGTTCCAGTATTTCGGCGTAACCGATACCGTAAATCTGAATGACCTGAAATGGCGCGCGGGCGGCTATGACAAAGGCGAGCTTTCCAACCTGTATACTATCAGCGGAGCAATTGCCCAGCGCCGCGCGGATCATGTGGTGAATTCGATTTTAAGGTACGTAACGGATATCGATGAGGTGAAGGGGCTCGGCTTTTGCGTTACGGTGGAGCATGCGGAGTTCATGTGCCGATATTTTAATGCGCACCATATTCCGGCCATGTTCCTGACCGGAAAATCCTCGGATGAGGAGCGCAAATCGGCCAAACAGCGTCTGATTGACGGCAAAGTGCGCTTCATTTTTGTTGTAGATATCTACAATGAAGGCGTGGACATCCCGGAGGTCAACACCGTCCTTTTCCTGCGTCCGACAGAATCACTGACGGTTTTTCTGCAGCAGCTGGGGCGCGGTCTGCGACTGTCGGAAGGCAAAGAATGCCTGACCGTGTTGGATTTTATCGGCCAGGCAAACCGCAGGTATAACTTTGAAGACAAATTTTCCGCCTTGCTGTCTGACCCAACGCACAACGTGACGCACGAAATAAAAAATGGTTTCGTGTCGGTTCCAAAGGGCTGCTATATCCAATTGGAGAAAAAAGCAGCCAAGTATATATTGGACAATATCCGTGCATCCTACGGCAATACGGCAGGCTTGGTGGCGCGGGCAGCCACTTTTTCGGAAGATACCGGATTGGCACTTGCGCTGGCGAACTTTTTGAACTACTATCATTTGGATGCCAGATCGGTTTATCGCTATACATCCTTTTCACGCATTTGTGCAAGGGCAGACGCGGCGGAGGATTTTGCAGAGCCCCTGGAGAACGTGCTGACCAAGGCTTTTGCACGCTTTGCGGTGGCTGATTCCAGGCGCTGGATCGGCTTTCTGCTTGATGTACTGCCGCAGCTGAAAACATTGGATGTTTCCAAACTGTCGGAATGCGAAAAAAGAATGATGCAGATGTTGTATGTAACCATTTGGGGACAGACGGCGGAAAATTGGCAGGCAAAGGAAGTGCGGGAAAACCTGCAGGAACTCTCCGACAGCACCGTATTGCTTAATGAACTGCTCTGCCTGCTAAAGTATCGGTTTGAGCAGATTGACTTTATCGATGAGCCGGTTGATCTTGGCTTTGACTGTCCCCTGGATTTGCACTGCACCTATACGCGGGATCAGCTGCTTGCAGCAATGGATTTCATGAAACCCGCAACCGTGCGGGAAGGCGTAAAGTGGCTGCCCGACAAACGGCTGGACGTGCTCTTCATTACGCTGAACAAAGCGGACAAAGACTATTCTCCGACAACCATGTACAATGATTATTCCATCAGCGAAAGCCTGTTCCACTGGCAAAGCCAGAGCACGACGGACGAAAATTCTCCGACGGGACAGCGATACATCCATCATCGGGAGCAAGGGAGCAAGGTGCTGCTGTTTGTCAGGGAATTCAAATCGGATCGCATAACAGGCGGGGCAGAGGCGTATACCTTCCTTGGCACTGCAAGCTATGTGCGGCATGAGGGCACCCGACCGATGAACATCACATGGCGGCTGGACCGCCCGATCCCGGCAAAATTCCTGAAAAAGACCAATAAGCTTGTGGTTGGATAAAAAGCGGCGTTCGATCCATCAGAGATCGAACGCCGCTGCAATTGTGCTGAAATTGATTACGGGGTGATGCGGTTGGGGCCGCGGAAGAGGAACATGACCTCCTTGATCGGGATGCCCAGCAGCAGCATGGTCAGGCGGTCTACACCCAGACCGAATCCGCCGTGCGGCGGGCAGCCGTAACGGAAGAAGTCCATATAGAACTTGACATCCTCACCCAGACCTTTTTCATCGGCCTGCTTGCGCAGCTGCTCATAGCGATGCTCGCGCTGGGCGCCGGTGGTGATTTCGGTGCCGCGCCAGATCAGGTCGTATCCCATGGGCATGCCGTTCTCATCACGCATGTGATAGAAGGCACGCTTTTCGGGGCCGTAGTCGGTAACAAAGAGGAACTCGTGGCCGAACTTGTCCATGCTCAGCTTGGCGCACAGGCGCTCGGCATCGGTGGTCAGGTCGTTCTTTTCGCTGTCATCGCAGGTATAGCCGTAGCGTTCTTCCAATTCCTTGTATACATCCTGCAGCTTCATTTCGGGGAAGGGCAGGGTGGGAACGACGGTTTCCATGCCGAACAATTCCTTGATCTGATCGCCGTACTTTTCCTTTACGCGTTTGAGTGCAGCCTGAAGCAGCTCCGCTTCAATGGCCATTACATCGCGGAAGGAGGTGATATAGCTCATTTCCAGGTCAAAGCTGGTGAACTCCGTGGCATGCTTGTTGGTGTAACTCTTTTCGGCGCGGAACACGGGGCCGACTTCAAAAATGCGGTCAAAGCCGGCAGCCATGGCCATCTGCTTGTAAAACTGTGGGCTCTGTCCCAGGTAGGCCTTGCGGTCAAAGTACTTCAGCTCAAACACATCTGCGCCGGATTCGGAAGCGGCTGCGATCAGTTTGGGCGTGTGGATTTCAAGGAAGTTGCGTTCCAGCAAAAATTCACGCATGGCGGCAACCAGTTCGGTCTGCGCTTTGAAAATCAGGGTATTGCGATCGGTGCGCAGGTCAATCCAGCGATAATCCAGACGGCTGTCGATGGCAGCATCCTTGCTGATGGGCAGCGGCTCGGCGATGGATTCGATCTTCATCGTATCGGGCAGCAGTTCTACGCCGCCAAGCTTTACATAGCTGTTTTCAACTGCCATGCCTTCGGCGGTGATGACGGACTCCACCGTCAGCTGATCTACAACCGCGGCAACCTCAGGATACTTTTCCTTTTCAATTGTCAGCTGCACGCGTCCGCTGTAATCGCGGAGTACCAGAAAAGCCATTGTGCGCTTGTTGCGGATATTCTCCACAAATCCCTGTACCTTGTTGCGTTCGCCCAGCTTCAGGCGGGCAATCAGACTTCTTTCCATATCGGTGATCTTCCTTTCGGCAATGATTGGATGCAATACTTAATCCTGCACAAGCGCGCAGATGGCCTGCGCAGCGCTTTCCAGCGGGATTTCGGATTCTTCGCGGGTGGCCAAATTGCGCACCTTGACTGTGCCGCGGGCCAGCTCATCGCCGCCTACGATGACAATATAGCCTGCGGCGATTTTATCGGCATACTTGAACTGCGCTTTCAGGCTGCGGCCGCAAAGATCTTCCTCGGCACGCACGCCCAAATCACGCAGCTGTTGGCACAAAAGGTAGGCGGGCTGCTTGGCTTCCGTGCCCAGGTTGGCGATATATACATCGCACAGCGGGGGCTGCGGCAGGGTAATTCCCTGATTTTCCAGTTCCATAATGATACGCTCGGTGCCAATGCCAAACCCGGCTGCCGGGGTGGCCGAGCCGCCCAGCTGCTCCACCAGCCCGTCATAACGGCCGCCGCCGCACAGCGCCAGGCCTTCGCGTCCGCGGGAAACCATCACCTCAAACACGGTCTTGGTGTAGTAGTCCAGGCCGCGGACAATGTGCGTATCCACCTTAAAGGGGATGCCGCGGGCAGTCAGCAGCGTTTGCAGGGCCTCAAAATGCTCACGGCACTCATCACAAAGCATATCCAGCATGCTGGGGGCATCCTTGACCAGTGCCTTGCAGCCTTCCTCCTTGCAGTCAAGCACGCGCAGCGGATTGCGGTCAAAGCGCTCACGGCAAGTGGGGCACAGCTGATCCAGCCGTCCGCCAAGGTATTCCTTCAGCGCGGCATGATATTTGGGACGGCAGTGCGGGCATCCGATGGAATTGATGTTGACGGACAGCCCTTTCAACCCCAGATCTCCCAGAATGCCAAGCAGTGTGGCAATCAGCTCTGCCTCAACGGTAGGCTCTTTTCCGCCGAAGCACTCCATGCCGAACTGGTGATGCTCGCGCAGACGGCCGGCCTGAGGCTTTTCATAGCGGAAAACGGGGTTGTTCAGGTAGTACATTTTGCAGGGCAGTGCATCGGCGAAAAGTTTGCCCTCCAGGAAAGCGCGCACGGCGCCGGCTGTGCCCTCGGGCTTTAAGGTAATGCTGCGGTCGCCCTTGTCCTTAAATGTGTACATTTCCTTCTGTACGATATCGGTGGTATCACCTACGCCGCGCAGAAACAGCTCGGTATGCTCAAATACCGGTGTGCGCACCTCGCGGAACCCGGCAAGGGCGGCGCGGCGGCGCATAACGGCTTCAATTTTCTGCCAAATATAGGCATCTTGGGGCAGCATATCGCGCGTGCCCTTCGGTGCTTGCGTCAGCATAAAATCCCTCCTATAAAACAATCCCATGCGCATTGCATGGGACGAAATTACATTTCGCGGTGCCACCCAGCTTGCACCCCTCAGGATGCCGCTTGCGTTCCTTATCGCGGAAAACGCCCGCTCTCACGGGAGGCTCCGGGCTGTCATCCCGTGCGCCGGCGGAGGAATTGCAGCGATGTTCCTCCTCTCTATGCGCCGTCCGCACACAGGGGTTGACCTTTCACAGCCAATGGCATTATATAATGATAAAGCGGATTTTGTCAAGGGCGAGAGGCGGTTTTCGGGATGATTGAATGAGCCAAGCGCATTTTCAAAGTAAATTCTGCGGAGGCACTTGCATTGCGAATTCAAAGAGAAAAGAATAAAATCACCCTTTCCTTGACAATCTATGAGGTTTAACGTACAATGAGCATGAAGAGTCACGGAAAGGAGTGCCGTCCGATGGTCACCATTGAGGATATTGCACGGGAAGCCGGTGTCAGCGCTACCACGGTCAGCAATGTGATTCACGGCCGTACCAACAGGGTTTCCGGCTGTACGGTAGACCTGATCAACAGAATCATTCGGGAACGGGGATATGTGC
Source organism: bacterium (assembly GCA_963624325.1). Taxonomy (GTDB): domain Bacteria; phylum Bacillota; class Clostridia; order Christensenellales; family Aristaeellaceae; genus SFMI01. The sequence goes on along the minus strand of CAVFPH010000047.1, from coordinate 10,207 downwards.
CGAATCTTTCTGCCCGCGCCATGAAGACCCACTCCTCAAAGGTGGTTGCCCTCATCAACCATCTTGAGTCCAGGGATCAGCAGAAGTTTATGTCTGACCCATTTTTTATGGATTTGACAGGCGCAGTGGAGAAAGCACTGAGAGAACGCGGATATTTTTTGATGATCCGTGCAATTTCAGATCCCGCGGAACTGACGGCGTTTTTGCGCAACTGGAATGTGGAAGGACTGTTCATGCCGGGTCTGTTTGAAAACGAACCCTTTTATGAGACATTGCGGGGTCTGAAACTTCCTGTGGTGCTGACGGACAGCTATATTTCGGATTTGGGAAACATGGTCAACATCGGCTTGGAGGATTTTGAAGGGGCACGTCTGGCCGTGGATTACCTGGCGAAGCAGGGGCATAAGCGAATTGTCTTTGCGGGACCGAGCGTAAAACCCGGAGGAGTTGTAGAGCAGCGGCTTTGGGGATACCGCTATGCGCTGGAGCAGAATCAGATAGAATTTGATCCGTCTCTGGTCTTTGACTGCGAATTTTCTACCAGCAAAATGATGACGTTCGGCGGAGAATTAGCCATGCGCCGGGATATTACAGCTGTATTTGCCACGGCGGATATACTGGCGGCCGGCATTATGTCCGGTTTGCAGCAGGCAGGGCGAATGGTGCCAAGGGATATTTCGATTGTAGGCTTTGACGATATCAACTGGGCGCGGATGACCATGCCCATGCTGACGACTGTTCATCAGGATGCAGAGGAAAAGGGGCGCATTGCTGCGGAGTGCATGGTCAAGCTTTTGGAGAAAAAAACGGTTTCCATGCAAAACCGGGCATTGCCTGTGCGTTTGGTAGTCCGCAGCAGCGTGGGGGAGCCGAAAGCAGAACAGACGAATGCGGACAACATAGCGTGACAGCACATATAGCACCTGCAGCAGCCCGGAAAATTGAAGCAGCCGGCTGCTGCAGATTTTTATATGCTGATGGCAATTGACTTGTGTATAAAATGGTTTATATTAGACCATATTTGATTTATTTCAACTGAAAATAAAAGGAACAATTTGTGAAAAATCACTGTTTACAAATATCCGGGCGTCCTTTATAATTTAGTTGAACGATAAACCTAATGGGCGAACGGAATGAGAACAAGAAAGAGAAGCTCATTTTGTAGGTTAGGTTTAACGTAAAACTTTCAAAAAGGAAGGAAGAGAAAAATGAAAACCCGCAAACTGCTGTCCCTGATTCTCGCCGCTATCTTCGTCTTGGGCATGATGCCCGGCTGTGCATCCGCAAGCGCGGAGGAGTCCGGCTCCATTACCCTTGGCATATGGCCTGAGGACACCCAGACCGAAGCCATTGCCGTACATGAGAACACCTACGTTCCCGCCTTCAAAGCCCTGCATCCCAATGTGGAGGCCATTCCCGCTTACTACAAGTACTCTCCCGACACCTATGTTGCTCTGGCGACTGCCGGCAACGCCCCCACCGTATTTGAGTCCTGGTACACCGAGCCGGAAAAGCTGATCCGCAACGGACTTGTTAAGGATATTACTGCCATCCTGGAAGAAAAAGGCTGGCTGGATTCCATGAGCCCCGCGATCCGCGACCTGCTGTCTGATGACGAAGGCCATGTATACGGCATTCCGCGCGATGCTTACTCTCTGGGCCTGATGATTAACGTTTCTCTGTTCAAGCAGGCCGACCTTGTCAATGAGGACGGATCCGTCAAGTATCCCACCACCTGGGATGAGGTCTATGAGTACTCTAAGATCATCCGTGAGAAGACCGGCGTTGCGGGCTTCTGCATGCAGGCTTCCGACGGCGGCGGCGGCTGGCACTGGTCCAACATCGCTTGGAACTTCGGCGCCACCCTGTGCATTGCCAACGAGGACGGCACTTATACCTCCAATCTGAACACCCCCGAAGCCATTGCGGCAATGGAATGGGTTCAGAAGATGGTCCAGGATAAGTGCGTGACCGATGATCCTACCCAGGAAAACTGGGGCACCGGCTTTGACCGCATCGGCACCAGCACCGCTGCCATGTACATCGCTGCGAATGATGCCGTTGACCAGCCCAGCTATCGCGGCATGAAGGCTGACGAATTCTTCCTTGCGCCTATGCCTGCCGGCCCCGGCGGCCACTACACCCTGATGGGCGGCACGCCGTACTTCTTCTCTCCGGATGCCACCGATGACGAAGTTCGTTGGGCACTGGATTATCTGGAAATCATGGGCAAGTCCCCCGAAGTAACCGATGTGGCCAGAGAAGGCTGGATTGCCGATGCGCAGTACCGCAAGGATGCCGGCATCCCCGTAATCCCCGCATTCCCCGCATGGGTCGGCGCTGTTGTAGAAGAGCAGAATAAGGTTATCGAAGAGTACAGCAATATTGACATGACCCTTTGGCAGCCTTACTATGACTTCTCTGAAGAAGAGGGCGCTCTGCGCACCGAGGAGCCCGGCGACACCCAGACCATGTATAACATCCTGAACGGCGTTCTGCAGGCCATCTGCGCGGATCCCGTGAATGTGGACATCCCCGCTCTGATGGAACAGGCCAATAACGACTATCAGGCTGTTCTGAACGCGCTGTAATATCGCCAACAATCGGAGCGCCGCTGCTTGGACGGCGGCGCTCCGAAACATTTTCGGGAGTGCCTGTCACAGAGGCTTTCCCGAAAGTGCTTCGAAAAATACAGGCTTCTGAGCTTGTGCTGTGCCATAAAATCGGGCATAAACTTTTGCGAGGTGAGGACGATGCTTAAACATAAAAATGCACCGCGACTGCAAAGTGCCGTCATTCGGCGGAATGTTAATGCTTGGATGCTGATGCTTCCGAGCCTTCTTCTGTTTGCATTTTTCGTGTGGGGGCCGCTGCTGGACACAGTGAAAATGTCCTTCTATGATACCAAAGGCATTGAGACCGTCAAGTTTGTGGGTTTTAAAAACTATCAGAAGCTGCTGGTGCAGCCTGCCTACCGAATTGCGTGGGTGAACACGGTGAAATACACGGTTTGCTCGCTGCTTGTCGGCTTGGCAGTGCCGGTGATCATCGCCTCCCTGATTACCGAGGTTCCCCGCTGCCGCGGTTTCTTTAGAATTGCGACTTATTACCCAAACGTCATTCCTTCCATCGCGGCGGTGATGATTGCCACATTCTTCTTCGGCACGGGAAACAGCGGCGTTCTCAATATTCTGCTTGCCAAAATCGGCGTTGCTCCGGTTAATTTCCTTACCAACAAGAAAATGGTCATTTTCTGGATTGTGGTCTCCATGACATGGAAGGCGGCCGGTTCGACCGCTCTTGTGTATATGTCCAGCATTTCCGGCATCTCGCCGGATTTGTACGAGGCTGCTACCATTGATGGCGCATCGCCCATCCGCCGTTACTTTTCAATCACCATGCCTACCATTCTGCATACCGGAAAAACCATGCTGATTCTGCAGATTTTGGCCGTATTCCAGATTCTCTACGAGCCGATGCTCATGACGCATGGCGGCCCGAACAATGCCAGTATCTCCGTTATGGAGCTTGTGTACGAGCTGGCCTTCAATCAAATGAAATTTTCTCAGGCCGCGGCTCTCAGCGTTGAGGTCTGCATCATCTTAATCATCCTGACCGTGATTTATTACGCCGTAGTCAACAGAGCGGAGAAAAAGTAAGGAGGAAGCACCATGCGATTTTTTGACAGCTATCAGAAAAAAGAAGATGGCGTGATCCGCTTCTATGACGTAAAATCCAAGGAAACAAAGTGCTGGGTCATTCTTATCTTTGCCGTGTGCTGCCTCATGACGCTGATTGCCCTGTTTCCGGTGTTCTGGCTGATATGCAGCTCCTTAAAGAATTTGACGGAGTACCTGTCTACAACCCAGATCCTGCCGAAAAACCCGGATTGGAGCGGCTGGCTGAAAACATGGAATGATTTCGGCTTTACAAAGTATTACATCAATTCCGGCATTACCGTATTTGGCGGCGTAATTTGCGCCCTGTTCTTTAACGGACTGCTTGCTTATGTGCTGGCCATTTTGAAGCCCGTGGGGCACAAAATTGTGCTGGCGTTGGTCATGTGGTGCCTGCTGATTCCGCCGACCACAAGCTTTGTGGCGCTGTTCGTAAACATCAAGAAAATCGGTCTGACCGGCAGCTTTCTCCCGCTTTGGCTCAGCATGGGCGCAAATGCCTATTGGGTGATTTTGCTGAAAAACTATTTTGAAAGTTTGCCCAAGGATTTTATTGATGCCGCTCACCTGGATGGCTGTGGAGAATTTCAGGTGTTCACCCGAATTATCCTGCCTCTTTCCAAGCCCATCCTGGTGGTGGTTGCCATTTTTGCTATCTGTGCGTCCTGGAGCGACTTCCTGATGCCCTACCTGCTGCTCAGCGGAACGCGCAAGGAGACCGTCATGGTCAAGCTCTTTTCCTTCCAGAACTCCATCAAGACCAACCAAGTTGACATCATTCGCGCCGTGCTGTACTCCATCATCCCGCCGACAATTCTCTTTGCGGTGTTCCAGAAGCAGATTATGGGCGGCGTTATGGCCGGCGGCATTAAGGGGTAAAACGTATGGGAAAATATGCAGATCGTTACTTCAAGGTACATCCTTGGAAAATTGTGGAAGAGGACTTTGCACCTGCATACGGCGAGGTTGCCGAGTCGGTTTTTTCCCTCGGCAATGAATACACCGGCTTGCGTGGGTATTTTGATGAGGGTTACTCCGGCGTGCGACTTCAGGGCAGCTATTTAAACGGCATCTACGAGCGCAGGCTTTTGCCGAAGTCCGGCTACAAAGGGATGCTTCCCTTTACGGAATTCATGGTAAATACCGTTGACTGGGTTTATACCCGCATCTCCTGCGGCGGGCAAACGCTGGATCTTGCAAAAAGTCAATTTACAGGCTTTCGTCGGGAGCTGGATTTGCGTACAGGCGTACTGACAAGACGATTTGTATGGGAAATAGATCCTGAAAACGCGGCGGAAATTTGTTTTGAACGATTTACTTCGATGGAACAGGAGAAACTGGTCGGCCAAAAAATCATTTTCAAAGCTGTCAGGGGCAGACCGACATTTCACGTGCAGATGGGGTTGGATTTTACCTGTCCGCATGCATCGGCAGGCAGCGCCCTGTTTTCTCCCCTGCAGCAGAGCACAGGGACAAATCGCGCGGAGATTTTGGCAGAAACGCATGTCTCTAAGCAGCAGGTGTGGGCATCCGCTGCCTTCTGCGGACTTGAAAACGAAAGCGACGCTTCCTCTGACGGCATCGCTGCCCTTGAAACCGTTTTCTCTTTAGATTCGGAACATGAAAAGCACATTGAACGTGTGGTGTGCCTGCTGACGGCAAAAACGGAAGAGCAAAAGGCTTCTTTGAAAGCACGCTGCGCTGAGGCACAAAGAATACTGGATCAGGCAGACTATGAAACATTGAAGCAGCAGTCCGCAAATTGGTGGCAGCGGCAGTGGCAGGTTTCCGATATCGAAATTCAGGGTGATGCTGAAAATCAGCAGGGTATTCGCTTCTGCATTTTCCAGCTTCATCAAACGCTGCATACGGCAAAGTACGGCGCGGTATTCGGGGCCAAGGGGCTGACCGGAGAAGCCTACAACGGCAATACCTTCTGGGACAGCGAAGTCTGCTGTCTGCCCTTCTATCTGTTCAACAATCCTCAAGCGGCCCAAAGCTTTTTGAAATTTCGCTATGATACTTTGCCTGAGGCAATGGAACGCGCTCAGGCACTTGATTGCAAGGGCGCATTCTACCCGATTGCCACCATCAGCGGACGAGAATGCTGCGATCTGTGGCAGCACGCCAGTTTGCAGCTTCAGGCATCCACGGGCGTTGCGTATGGACTTTGGAATTATGTTAATCAGACGGATGACAAGGCATTCTTGTATGATTACGGTGCAAAAATGCTGGTGGAAATTTGCCGGATGCTTGCCAGCCGGGGCGACTGGGATCCGGTGACGGGAAAATACGGCTATTACTGCGTTATGGGGCCTGATGAATTCCAAATGATGGTACACCATAACGCTTACACCAATTTCATGGGCAGGAAGACTTTCCTGTTTGCGTTGAAAACACTGGCTGAAATGGCAGCCGCAGAGCCTCAAAAATTTGCAGCGTTGGATGTAACGGATGAAGAACTGGCCGACTGGCAGCACAAAGCGGACAAAATGTATCTGCCGTATGACGAAAAGACCGGGCTTTTTGAGCAGCATATGGGCTATTTCCATTTGCCTCATGTGGAGATCAATGCCATTCCTGCGGAGCAGTTCCCCTTATATTCTCACTGGTCCTATGAACGGATTTACCGCAATGACATGGTAAAGCAGCCCGATGTACTCATGTTCTTCCTGCTCTACGGCTCGGATTTCACCAAGGAGCAGCTGAAAACCAACTTCGATTTTTATGAGCCGCGCTGTATTCACGAGAGCAGTTTGTCGCCCGCCATCCATTCTATTTTGGCTTGCCGCCTGGGCAGACTGGATAAGGCGGAGCAGCTTTTTGACTTTGCTACCCGTATGGATTTGGACAACTATAACCGCAACACAAGGGAAGGACTGCACACTACTTCTATCGCAGGGGCATGGATGAATATCGTCTGCGGTTTCGGCGGCCTTCATACCGAAACGGCTACGCTTACCCTGTCTCCCATCATTCCAAATGGCTGGAAGGGGTATTCTTTCCGCGTTTGCACCGGCGGCAGCATTGTTCGTGCGGAAATCACGCGGAAAAAGGTGACGCTGGCCGTACAGCAGGGCGATAATGTTTCTGCCGTACTGTACGGGAAAGAAATCTTGATTACAGAAAATCCTGCAGCATATGACATGGAGGCGGCGCAATGAGCTGGCAAATTGAGAATGATTGGATTTCCAAAGAGTCCATTCCGGACAACGGCAACCGGCTGTTGGTGGCCAACGGCTACCTTGGCATTCGCGGCACATTGGAAGAGGCAGGAAAGGAACAGCTGGCTGCCGTCAATTTGGCAGGCATCTATGACAAAGTCGGGGATGGCTGGCGTGAGCCGCTGAATGCCCCGAACCCTCTGTATACCCGTGTTTGTATTGACGGAGAACTGCTGACGGCTCTGGATGGCTCAGCCGACCGGCATAGGCAGGCGCTTGATTTTCGGCACGGCATCTACAGCAGGACGACCCATTGGAATTCGGCAGGCGTGACAATTCACGGTACACATGCTGCTCATATGGGACAGGAGCATCTGATCCTGTCCTCTTTTGCCGTGACGGCAGATCAGGATACGGAATTTGAAATCATTGCCGGAATTGATACAAATATTTGGGAGATTTACGGCCCGCACTATCTCGGCTTTAATCATGAAGTCAAAGATACAACACTGCTCTGTATGGCTCCCGTACAAAACAGAACCGACATGGTGACCGTGGGCAGAAAGTGCAGCTTGAATGTGCCTGCAAAAATTCAGCAAGAAGGGGATAGGCTGGTTTTTCATCTGAAGCTGAAAGCAGGGCAATCAGCCGAACTGCGCTCGGTTAGTGCTGTCTTTACAACCCACGATTGTGCCGACCCGACAAAAAAAGTAAGGGATGCCTTGGCTGCTGCCGACTATGACAGCCTGCTTCAAAGCCACATTGCCGCATGGGAGCAAATTTGGGCAGCAGGCGCTGCGGAAATCGATGGGGATGAAGGGGCTCAGGATTGCCTGAATTATTCCCTGTATCACCTGAATTCCATTGCGCCGAGAAGCGGTAAGCCTCTGTCCATCCCAGCCCGAGGCCTGTCCGGGCAAACATACAAGGGGGCTGTTTTCTGGGACAGCGAAATGTTCATTCTGGATTATTTTCTCTACACGCAGCCGGACGTGGCACGGTCGATGGTCATGTACCGCATCGATACCCTGCCGGGTGCGCTTGAAAAAGCAAAACAATATGGCTGGGAAGGCGCATTTTACGCCTGGGAAAGTCAGGAAGGCGGCTTTGACGCCTGTTCTGACTATAATGTGACAGATGTGTTTACGGGCCGTCCGATGCGGACATTCTTTAAAGACAAGCAAGTGCATATTTCTGCAGCTGTTGCCCGTGCCATCATGACTTATGCGGAGGTCACGGGCGATAATAGCATCCTTGCGCAAGGCGGCGCGGAAACGGTGCTGGAATGCGCTCGATTCTATTACTCCCTGCTGCTTCGATATGCGGATAAGGAACAATGGGAGATTCATGATGTCATCGGCCCTGACGAGTACCATGAGCGAGTGAACAATAACGCCTATACCAACGCAATGGCTAAAAAAACAATGCTGTGGGCCGTAAAAGCTGCCCGTATGCTGCAGGAAACGGACAAAACAGCTTATGCGGCTTTTTCCGCAAAAACCGGCGCGGAGACGCTGCTGCCCACCCTTGCGGAAGCGGCGGAAAAGCTTTATGTTCCGCAGCCCAACGCGGACGGAATTATCGAACAATTTGACGGCTATTTTGACTTGGAGGACACTACGGTAGAGGCTGTGCGCAGCCGATTGAAGAATCCGAAGGAATATTGGGGCGGCGCATATGGTGTGGCATCTCAGACACAGGTGATCAAACAAGCAGATGTCATTACCATGCTGGAACTGTGCCATGCGGATTACAGCAAGGATGTTTTGAAGGCCAATTGGGATTATTATTGCCCGCGCACGGAGCACGGATCTTCTCTCAGCGCCTGTATGTATGCGCTGGCAGCCTGCCGCTGGGATGGCGCAGAGGAGGCACTGCCTTTCTTTCAAAAATCCGCACGGGCAGACTGGGACGGAGGCGGCAAGCAGTGGGCTGGTCTTGTTTATATCGGCGGTACTCATCCTGCGGCATCTGGCGGCGCGTGGAAGGTTTTTGCGCAAGGCTTTGCAGGCCTGGAAACAAGCCATGGAAAGCCCGTCCTTCATCCGCAGCTTCCCCAAAAGTGGAAACGCATTTGCTTTACCTGCCGGGTATGCGGCACAGCCTATCGCATCACTGCAACCCATGAAAAAGGAACGGTTGAAAAGCTATGAACAAATACCAAGGTGTGATTTTTGACTTGGACGGCGTGATCTGCTTTACGGATCACTATCATTATCTTGCATGGAAATCATTGGCAGATTCGCTGGGCATTGACTTTGATGAAAAAAAGAATGATCGTCTGCGCGGTGTCAGCCGTATGGAAAGCCTTGAAATCGTTTTGGAAGGCTACAAGGGTGCTGTCCTTTCTGATGCAGAAAAGGCGGCATTGGCAGAAAAAAAGAACGGCCTTTACCGCAAGTTTCTGCAGACCATGACGCCTGATGATTTGTCGGATGAGGTGCGGGAGACCCTAAACGCCTTGCGGGCTAAGGAAATAAGACTTGCCATCGGCTCTTCCAGCAAGAATACTCCCCTGATTTTGGAGCGTATCGGCATTGCTGATTTTTTCGATGCCGTATCCGATGGCAACAACATCCAACGATCCAAGCCGGACCCTCAGGTGTTTACGATGGCGGCAGAGATGCTGAACTTAAAGCCATCTCAATGCCTTGTAGTGGAAGATGCTTTGGCCGGTCTGCAGGCTGCCGCAGCCGGCGGATTTGACAGCGCAGCGCTTGGCTCTGCCGCCGCAAGCGGAAAGGCTACCTATAGCCTCAAAGCATTTCGGGAATTGCTGCAGATTGTATGACGGCAGAATATTGCCGGTTTTGGCAAATTTGTACTTTTCCGTGACTCTTTCCCTGTTGTTAAGTAAGAAAAAATTTGCAGATCGCTTTCCGGTGGCATAGTGCACTGCTTAGAATGCTGTATCTGTTCTAATCACTTTTAACACTGTTTCATACATACTGATTTCAGCCAGCTTGCGTGGTTGCCTGCGGTTCAACGTAAGGCGCGGTAATCGTTGCGCTCGTTACGGCAGCGTCGTCCATGCTTGTCGCCTGTTCGGCGTAGGAGGCTTGGATGTTTCTCGAATTTTGGGTATTGACATTTGCGCCGTCTTCTGTTATGCTTGCGTCAGAAGATGACGCCACGGAATTTCGAGGGCCTGTACGTAATTGGTACTGTACGGAATTCCGGTCGTTTCCTGCGAGCGCCGGTACGTAACCGGTGGCGGACGGGGAATCGACAGGCGTCATTCTTATGCTTTCAAGGCGGTACGTTCTCATCTTGTTCTGATAGTCATACGCTTCAACGCTAAGGATTGCGTTGCAATGGTCGTGCCTTGACGGTTGAACACATCCGCTACCTGCGTCTGACCGGCAA
>CAVFPH010000046.1:0-16657 GCA_963624325.1 bacterium | reverse complement strand
GGTCATGAACGGGCGCGTAGCCAATGCCGGCCTTGCCAAGTGGCTGGATGGCAGCTTTTCCGCCGACACAGTGGGGGCCATGAAGCCCAGTTTCCAATATTTCGATACCATTTTCAAGCGCAGCGGCGAGACAGACCTTTCCCGCACGCTGATGGTAGGTGATAATCCCGTAACCGATGTAAACGGTGCGGTGGATTACGGTATGACCGGTGCGCTGTTCGGGGCGCGCTGGCAGGAACCCAGCAAGGCAGCTTATACTGCCCCCACGATGGCAGAACTTGAACAGCAGCTTTTTCAGGACGAAGGGGAAGCATAAGTTCCTTTCTCGGCCTTTCAGCAATGGATCAATTGCAGATTTGGAGGATCAATAAGCATGAGCACGCCATTAACGACAGTTATTCACAATGCCGACATCTGCGTGATAGGCGGCGGTATCGGCGGCATGTTCACCGCCATTTCGGCAGCGCGTCACGGCGCAAGGGTCGTTTTGATGCACGACCGTCCGGTACTTGGCGGCAACGCCAGCAGCGAAATCCGCATGTGGATCAGCGGCGCGGGCACCCGCGTGCGCGATCTGCAGGAAACGGGTATCATGGAAGAACTGCAGCTGGAAAACATGCACCGCAATCCCCGCCGCAACTTTACCACCTGGGATGCGCTGCTGTACGAAATGGTTCGCTTTGAGCCCAACATCGAGCTGCTGCTCAACTGCACCTGCTGCGACGCCACCATGGATGGCAGCCGCATCGAAAGCGTGCGCGGCTTCCAGCTGACCACCTATAAGTGGCATGAAGTGCACGCCAAGATCTTTGTGGACAGTTCGGGCGACAGCATCCTGGCCCCGCTGACCGGCGCAGAATACAAGGTAGGCCGCGAAGCCAAGAGCGAATATAACGAGGAGTTCGGTCTGGAGCAGGCGGATAAACACACCATGGGCATGAGCATCCTGATCCAGTGCCGTGAGACCGACCATCCCATCTCCTACACGCCGCCTGCCTGGGCCTATGATTTCCCGGACGACGACGCGATGAACAACAAGCCCCACGATCTGCACGCCATCAACACCAACTTCTACTGGGTAGAACTGGGCGGCATGCAGGACAGCATCGGCGACACTGAAGAAGTGCGCGACGAGCTGCTCAAGATTGCCTTCGGCGTGTGGGATCACATGAAGAACCATGGTGACCACGGCGCAGAAAACTGGGATCTGGAATGGATCGGCTTCCTGCCCGGCAAGCGCGAAAGCCGCCGCTATGTGGGCGACTATGTGCTGACCCAGCACGACGTTGAAAACTGCACACCCTTTGTGGATACCATTGCCTACGGCGGCTGGCAGATTGACAACCACCTGCCCGGCGGCTTCCGCATGGATGCCAAGGGCGGCGCGCATCTGCAAAAGCGCCGTCTGAGCGAACCCTATCCCATCCCCTTCCGCAGCCTGTATTCCCATAACATCGAAAACCTGATGTTCGCCGGCCGCAACATCAGTGCTTCTCATGTTGCCTTCAGCTCCACCCGCGTAATGGGCACCATCGGCCTGCTGGGTCAGGCTGCCGGCACGGGCGCAGCCATCGCTGTGCATCATGATCTCACGCCCCGCCAGGTCTGTGAACAGTGCATCACCGAAATTCAGGATGCCCTGATGGAGGATGACTGCTTCCTGCCCGGCCTGCGCCGCAAGATCGCTCCCCTGTCCAAGGAAGCCATTCTGACCTGCGATTACGGCGACTGCTCCGATCTGGTCAACGGCTTGGACCGCCGCATCTGGGGCAAGGATAACGGCTACTTTGGCAAGACCAACAAGGCTGTCACCTACACGTTCAGCGAGCCCAAGCATGTGGCTGGCTTCCGCCTGGTGGTGGACAGCGACCTGAACCGTGAGTTTGTGGAGGGCAACCCCGACGGCCTGAACACCAGCAGCGTGATGTTCTACCCCTACAGCTACAATCAAACCACATTCGGTTTTCCCAAATGCATGATCAAGCACTACAAAATCGAGGCCCAGGGTGCGGACGGCCAGTGGCGCGTGGTATACGAGGATAAGGAAAACCATCAGCGCTTTATCAGACAGCCGCTGGATATCACCGCACGTGCGGTGCGCTTTATCCCTCTTAGTACCTATTTCAGTGAAACCAAAACTGAGGACTACGGCAGTTCCGTGGCTCATATCTTTAATTTTGAGGTGTTCTGATGCTGGATGTTTATCTTTTCCGTCATGGTGAAACCTACTGCAACAACGAAGGCCGTCACACCGGCTGGCTGCCCTATGGGCTGAATGATACCGGCCGTGAGCAGGCCGACCGCGCGGGAAAAAATTTCCGTGATTTTCCCTTTGACCGCTACTTTTGCAGCGATCTTGTACGCACGCGTGAGACATTTGCGCATATCTTCGGTCAACGCGACGACTGTGTGTATACAGAGCTGCTGCGCGAGTCCAACAGCGGCAATCTGGCGGGCATGACCTATGCCGAATGCCTTGAAAAATACGGCGAACGCTATCAACAGGCCCGCAAAACATGGTCCTTCCGCCAATTCGGCGGCGACGATGTGGAGGATCTCTTTGCGCGCGCCAGAGCCTTCCTTAAAATGATGGAGGAACTGCCGCAGGATGTTCACACCGTCGCCGCGGTAACCCATGCGGGCACCATGCGGACAATGGCGGCGCACATCACCGGCGGCAGTATGCCCGGTTACCCGATGCCCGTTTTCAACTGCGCGTGCTGCGTGCTGCGCCTGAAGGATAACGGCAAATGGGTAATCCTGCACTGGAACATCGAAAAGCCGCAGCATTTTGGGGAGGAAAAATAATTTCAAAGCGCAAAAACGCCTGCCTCAGTACAAGGGCAGGCGTTCTTCATGCTTGATTATTCTTCTTTCTGAAGGCCGATACGTCCTTCGCTTACAAGGCGCGCAAGGGTCTTTGTCACTGTGGGATCATAGGCTTCCGGCATATCCATCAGTTCCTGTGCGGCCTCCTCAAAGCTTTTCACCCGATTATACCCGCGTTCGCTTGTCATGGCATCAAAGGTATCCGCCACCGCCAGAATACGCGCTTCAAAGGGAATTTCGTCCCCTTTCAAGCCGCGCGGATAGCCTTTGCCGTCCATGCGTTCATGGTGGGAATAGGCAAGCTCGGCAATGCGCGGCCCGTAAATCGGCTCCAGCAGACGGGCGCTGTCGATGGGATGATGCTGAATCAGATGATATTCGTCATTGGTCAGCCGTGCCTTTTTGCGCAGAATATCCCCGGGAACATTGCACTTGCCGACGTCATGGAACAGTGCGCCCATTACAAAGTCCTCCAGCGCCAGTCCCGGGCAGTAATCCTTTAATTCCTTATACAGCTGCAGGGCGTATTCCATCACCGCGCGGCTGTGACGCTTGGTATAATGATCCTTTTCATCGATGCGGCGCAGCAGGGACTGCAGCTCCTGCTGCCAGTACATTTCGTTGTCGTATACCGGAGAATTGGAAACATAAAGCAGCTCAGCTTCCTCAATGCAGCGGAGCATCACATTTTGATTCAGCCCATGCACGTAAAAGCTGTCGCCCGCGCTGAAGGATTGGATATCATCCCCGTCGGGCGCAATCTCCAGCCGTCCGCGCTGAACAAAGAAAAATTCAAATGTATTTTCGCCGCTGCCGGGAGACAGCCAAACCGTTGCCCCGGCAGTGACAAGCTGACGCATAATCTCGATATCGCCGTGCTTGGCCAGCAGGGACAGACCGTCCGTACTCCCCTGCGCATCCTCGGCGGCATGGTGGGTAAAGAGCCCCTCCAATGATTTCACCCCTGAATAGCACGCTGCGCCGCACCTGAGCAGTCAGCCCGGTGCGGCGCAGCATATGCTTACTGATAATCGGTTGCACGCTTAGGGCAGGACGTTGATAACCTTCAGCGGGTCCACATCCACCCAGCGGCCGTCGATGTAGAAAGTCTGGTATTCGCACTCTACTTCAAAGCCCATATACTCGGCATACTTGATGACGGGATAATTGACGGCATTGACAGAGCGAAGCAGCCAGCTTACGTCATCGTAAGGCGTAGCCATTGCATAAGCAACCAGCGCATAAACCTTGGCATTGGCGGCAGCAACCTTGGCGCGCACCTTCAGGTAATCCTGATAGCTGCTGCTGTCGGCAAAGGCGGCAGTGCAAAACAGCATCATCACCAGCAGTGTGGCGGCAACGATACGCAGAAACTTTTTCATTCGGCATTCCCCCTAAATAGTATCCGCAGGTTCCGCCATTAGAATACTCGAAAAGCAGCAAAATGTCAATCTTTTTTGGCAATCATCGGTTACACACAAAATATATATATTACTATTTTGTGTTACCGTTTTCTCCGAAAACTGCAAATTGGCCGTTTTTTCACGCAATTGACAACAAAATAGTCCTCTGTTATAATCAGGATACCTGCGCGGGGGCATACTTTTCCCCGGGCGGGCGTGTTTGTATGCAGAAAAGGAGATTGCTATGGCTGATTTGATTCTCTCTCCCCTGCTGGGCAGCAAGGTGCTTGCCGACCTTTGTGATCAGCTTATCTGTCCGCCCGGCGCGGCTGCTTACGAAATTTGCGAGGGGGCACGTGCCGCGCTTGCCGCCGCCGTTGCGCAGAAAACAGGCAGACAGGTGCTTTATGTGGCGCCGGGAGATCGTGATGCTGCCCGCGCCGCCGAGGACATCAGCCAATACCTGCCCCAGGGCGTTTCCGCGCTGATTCCGCGTGAAAGGCAGTTTGCACGCGCCGTATCCAGCCGCGAGGGAGAATGGCAGCGTCTTAGCGCCCTTCAAAGCGTGCAAAAGGGTGATACACGCGTGCTGTGCGTATCAGCCGATGCCCTGCTCTGGCGCATGACCCCGCCTGAAACAGTGCGCAGCATGACGATTGAATTGCATACAGGCGATGTTCTGCAGCCCGCCGATCTGATGGCTCGATTGGTGCAGGCAGGCTATGAGCGTGTAGATATGGTAGAAGGCAAGGGGCAATGCGCCCTGCGCGGCGCGATTGTGGATGTGTATCCGCCGTGCGAGACCGATGCCCTGCGCATCGAGTTTTTCGATGATGAAATTGACGGCATGCGCAGCTTTGACTGCGTCAGCCAGCGAAGCTCTGCTCGCCTGGAGAGTGCATGCATTACGCCTGCCGGTGAATATCTGCTTGCAGCCGAGGATCGTCCCAAGGCAGGCGCCACGCTGCGGCTGCTGATTGAAAGCGCGCTGAATCGTCTGCGCGAGCACCCGTCCCAAAAGAAGCTGTCCTATGATGACAATTCGCAAGATTCCCGTGACGGTTTGCGTGCCCTGCTGCGCGAGGCAGAAGCGCTGGAGGCAGGCGGGCTCTGCCGCGGCATGGATCTGTTTGCGCATATACTGCTGCCGCGCACCTGCGGCATATGGGAATACCTTGACAATCCCATCATTTTGATTGATACCCCCGACCGCTGCCGCACACGCATGGAAGACTGCATGGGCGGGTATTTAGCCGACCTTTCCCTGGCCATCGAGCGTGAAATGGCCATTCCGGAGCAGGAGGGCGTGCTGCGCCCCGTGCAGGAAGCACTGGATGCGGTCAATGCCTGCGATATGCTGTCCATGCAGGAATTTCTGCGTGATCTTTCGGGCTTTAAGCAGGGAAAGCCTGTGCAGATCACGGCATTGGATGCACCGCAGTATCACGGCAGTGTGCGCGATCTGGCAGCCGATCTTGCCCACTGGCGGCAAGAGGGCGGCGAGATTTTCCTGCTTTCGGGCGGAGAGGCGCGCGGGGAGCGGCTGCTGGATACCCTGCACGGTGTGGATGCCCGCATGGATGATCACATCCATATTTACCCGCATACCCTGTCCCGCGGCTTTACATGGCCGGCTTGCGGGCTCTACGTCATCGGCGATACCGATATCTACGGTGCGGGCTACAAGAAAACCCGAACCCGCAAAAACAGCGGACAGCGCATCGAAGCCTTTACCGACCTGAAAGAGGGCGACTACGTGGTGCATGAAATGCACGGCGTGGGCGTATATCAGGGGGTCAAGCGCATTCAAAGCGAAGGTGTCTGGCGCGATTATCTGCTGATCCAATATAAGGACAATGATCGGCTGTATGTGCCCACCGACCAGTTTGACCGAGTTCAAAAATACATCGGCTCCACCGACGGCGAACCGCCGCTGAACTCACTTTCGGGCGGCGAATGGCAAAAGCAAAAGGCCAAGGTAAAAGCCGGCCTGAAAAAGCTGGCTTTCAACCTGGTGCAGCTCTATGCCCAGCGCGAGGCAACCCCCGGCCATGCCTTTGCCCCCGACACGGCGTGGACGCAGCAGTTCGACGAGCTTTTTCCCTATGAGCTGACGCCCGATCAGGCACGGGCGGTGGATGATATCCGTCGGGATATGGAATCCACCCGCAACATGGACCGTCTGCTGTGCGGCGATGTGGGCTACGGCAAAACCGAGGTGGCTATGCGTGCCGCATTCAAGGCGGTGCAGGACGGCAAACAGGTAGCCATCCTTGCCCCCACCACCATCCTGGCCCAGCAGCATTACTACACATGTCTGAAGCGCTTCCATGATTTTCCGGTCAACATTGACGTCATCAGCCGTTTCCGCACGCCCAAGGCTCAGCGGGAGGCCATTGCCCATGCCGCCCTAGGCAAGTGCGACATTCTGATCGGTACGCATCGTCTGCTCAGCAAGGATGTGCAGTTTAAGGATTTGGGGCTTTTGATTGTGGATGAAGAGCAGCGCTTCGGCGTGGCGCATAAAGAAAGCATCAAAAACCTGAAAAAAAGCGTGGATGTGCTTACCCTCAGTGCAACGCCCATCCCGCGCACCCTGCACATGAGCATGGTGGGCGTGCGCGATATGAGTCTGCTGGAAACCCCGCCGGAGGAGCGCATTCCCGTGCAGACGTACGTGATGGACTACAACGAAAGCCTGGTGCGCGATGCCATTCTGCGTGAGATTGCCCGTGACGGGCAGGTCTATTTTCTCTACAATCGTGTAGCCAACATCGATGCCTTTGCCGCCCGTCTGCGTCAATTGGTGCCCGAGGCACGCATCGGTATCGGTCACGGGCAGATGCAGGAGCACGCGCTGGAAGACGTGATGCTGGATTTCTATGCCGGCAAGTACGATGTGCTTTTGTGCTCCACCATTATTGAAAACGGTCTGGATGTCCCCCGCGCCAATACCATGATCGTGTACGATGCCGACCGCTTCGGTCTATCCCAGCTGTACCAGCTGCGCGGCCGCGTTGGGCGTTCCAACCGTGTATCCTATGCCTATTTTACCGTTCAGCCGCAGAAGATGCTCTCCGAAACCGCTGAAAAGCGTCTGGCTGCCATTCGCGAGTTTACGCAGTTCGGTGCCGGTTTCCGCATTGCCATGCGCGATCTGGAAATCCGCGGCGCGGGCGATATTTTCGGTCCCGAGCAGAGCGGGCACATCTCGGTAGTCGGCTACGACATGTACTGCAAGCTGATTGAAGAAGCCGTACGCGAGGCCAAGGGCGAAATCAACGCTCCTGCCGAGCTGGAGCCGCGGGTGGACTTGAAGGTCAACGCCTACCTGCCCGAGGCCTATGTGCATGGCGGTGCCCAGCGTGTGGAGGTATACAAACGCATTTCGATGCTGCGCACCAAGGAGGACATGCGCGATATTATCGACGAGCTGCTTGACCGTTTCGGCGATATTCCGCAAAGTGTTCTGACCCTTTTGGATGTTGCCTATCTGCGTGCCCTGTGCGTATCCTTGGGCGTCGGCCTTGTGCAGCGCCAGCCGACCGGGCTTTTGCTGCGCTTTGACGAGAAATATCTGCCCGACCTGAATGCCTTGAGCGCCGCCATGGGCGAAGGCGGTACCCTGCGCTTCTCTGCGGCGCGCATTCCGGGGCTCTTCCTGCCCCTGTCTTCCCGTCAGGATGATGAAACCGCACTCAAGGCCGCCTGTGACGAAATGAGCAGTCTGCGTGAAAAATACCGCAGGATCAGGACAGCGCAAAAATAAATTTGCACTGTCCTGCAAAATGACATATAATATCAAAGCATGTATCCGACAGTCAATCGGCCGGCGAAAGCCGGCTTTTTGATTGCGGCGTTTTTCAGACGAAGCGCCGTTTTTATAAGATCACTTTGCAATCTCGTCCAGCGACATGGCAAAGCCAGGCACGAACTCATCCATAAAATCCTGCACTTCTGGCAACTCAATACCCCGGATGGCGGCAAAGGTGCTTTCTTCGGCTTGTGCAAACTCCCGATTGCCCATTTTGCGTTCTTCCACGCACTTGATATAGGCGCTGATTTTGTCTGCCGCCTTGACCACGCGCCACGCCGCCCCCTGTTCTTTGCCGCCGATCAGCTCGGCATAGGCCGGGCGGATATCCTCGGGAAGCATGGAAAGCAGGCGCTGATCGGCAATGGCCTCCAAGCGGTGATATTCATCGCGGATCACGGGATTGTTGTGCTTGACCGGGGTAGGCAGATCGCCCGTAATTACCTCGCTGGCGTCATGATACATGGCAAGCGCCATAATGTGCTCCGCATCGTAATCCCTTTGATAGCGGGCATTGCCCAGCAGTGCAATGGCGTGGGCAATCATGGCGGTCTGGAAAGCATGCTCCATATCGTTTTCGGGCTGCGTGTTCAGCATCAGTCCCCAGCGGCGGATGTACTTCATGCGGTTCATGTAGGCAAAAAAATGATGCATCATGGCGGTTGCTCCTTGACAAGTAATGGTTTTATGCTATAATGCTTGCGTTACCCGCTGGGGGCGTCGCATAGCGGCTGAGATGGCTTGAGCCGGTCCCCTTGAACCTGTGTAGATCATCCTACCGTAGGGAAGCGGAATGGCAGAGGTTTACGGCCTCCGCACCGTTTCCCGCATGCATCGGCATGCGGGTTTTATTATGCGGGAAAAGAAGGAGGCTTTTTCATGCTCGAAAAGTTTGCCGAAACACCCTTGACCCTGTGGATTGCCATCGCCGTGGTGGTTGCGCTGTGCGTGATCTTTGCGGTGCTGGTGCGTACCCGCCGTCAGTGGAACGCACGGATGCTGGCATCCGGCGCGGTCTGCGTAGCGCTGTCCTTTGTGCTCAGCTGCATCCGCCTGTACCGCATGCCCACCGGCGGCAGCATCACCCCGGGCAGCATGCTGCCCCTGATGCTCTTCTCCGTTGCTTACGGTGCCGGCCCCGGCCTGCTGGCCGGTCTGGTATACGGCATCCTGCAGTATCTGCAGGGCGGCTGGTGGCTGAATGTATGGCAGTTCCTGCTGGATTACATCCTGGCCTTCACCGTGCTCGGTCTGGCCGGCATCGCTCACAAAAAGAGCAAGGGCTGGATGTATGTTGCCATTCCCTTCGCTGCCCTGATGCGTGCGCTGTGTGCCTTCTTGGCAGGGCTGATGTGGGTGGCAGACACGCCTGTAGCCGATCTGGTAATCGGCAGCTGGCAGTTCTCCTCCCCCGTGCTGTATTCCCTGGTATACAACGGCGTATACCTGATCCCGGACACTTTGATCTGCCTTCTGCTATCAGCCCTTGCCGGCAAGCAGCTGCTGCGCGCCATCACGGGCAAAAGCGCTGCTTAACAGTTAACGATTTCAGATTCAAGACGGGCGCTGTCTTTTTAGGCAGCGCCCTTATTGTACCACAGACACAGAAAAGAAAAAAGCCGCCGCGGAAAATCACGGTCGGCTTTTTTAATGAGGCACTTTAGTTTCAGGCCTCGGCACTGACGCTGGGCAGCGCACGAACAACCTTGCCGCTGCGCAGGCAGCGAGTGCACACATTCAGGTGCGTAGGACGGCCATCGACCAGCACGCGAACGCGCTGAACGTTGGGAGCGTACATACGACCGGTCTTGTTTTCAGCATGGCTGACGCGGTTACCGTTCATCAAACCCTTGCTGCATACTTCACAGTACTTGCCCATTTTTCACACCTCCCTGTCGGAGATTGCCTTACATCACGCGGCAGGGCCGCGGAAAAGCCTCTTTTGACAGCTTTGTTATTCTATCATAGGAACGGAACAATTGCAAGCCCTAATTCAAAATTTAAGCCCGATTCAGGATTTCGCCGTTCACTTTTTTTCGCAGGCGGGTAAAGAAATCGGCATCATGCGGATACTTTACCGTCGTTATCTCTCCTCCGGCGCAGTCGGACAGAAGCGAGAGCACATATGCGCGGTCGGTCAGGGATTCCAGCCACCGCAGCGCGCGCAGATCCTGCATCGCCATGTGGCACAGCAGAAAGCGAATGGATTCCTCCGCTTCTCCGTTTGCGCCGGGATACACCTGAAATGCGTCCCCTGCCGGGAATACGCCGTCGGCATCCGTCACGGCATACGGGTCAATCGGGTAAAGCGAGTTCTGCGTATTGTAAAAGTTGTAACCCCATTGCAGGAAGCCTTCGATATCATATTGATACAGCTGTACGCCGAGCATTCTTGTACGCGCAGCGGGCATGGCCATGAACAGATTGCTTACATCCTTGTATTGCCCGACGCAGTAGTATGTCCAAAGTTTCTCTACGCCCGCATCCGCAAACTCCTGCAGATGGTTGAGCGCGGGAATGGGCTTTTTGACTGCTCCCGATGCGTAAAATTTCAGGCTTGACAGCGCATCAACGATCGGACAATCGCCCACATAAGGTGCAACCAGCGCGCGGGCCGCGGCATAATCGTCCAGCATGGATTCGCTCGGCTCATCCGAAATATGGAAGTAGGTACACTCCGAAACGCCCAGCCTGCGCAGCTCCGCCATCAGCTGCGGCAAAAACGCGCGCAGAAACGCCGCATATTCGGGTCCGCATGCCCGGGTCTCCCAGCCGAATACCCGCACATAGCCTTTTTCCGTGTCCGCCATGATCTTGGGGGCATGCAGTGCGCCCCACTGTGTAAACAGGTGCGACATTTCAAAATATCGGATTCCCGCGCGCCGTGCCGTTTTCACCCAGCGATGCAAAAGCGAAAAATCAAACTGCCAATTGCCATACTCCCGCCGCACACCCACCAGCTGCACCGTCGGGCGTTCGCTGCCCACGGCGGTATCCAGCGGCGGCGTAAACAGCGGGGTCAAAATCATATTGACGCCCCGCCGCGCGGCCGCAGTCATAAAGTTTTCGATTATATGCCAATGCTCATCCGAAAAAACAGGCACATGATAATACTGCGCCAGGCAGTCGCAATAAAACCAGTTGGTGCGCAGCAGCGTCTGCGCAGGCAAAAAGCCGGGCAGGATGCGCACGATTGCGCTGTCCTCGGCCAAAATCTCCTGCGTATCGGCATGTCGCAGGCACAAGCGAATTTCGTACTCCCCGGCGGGCATTCCGTCCGGCGAAACCTCTACCCAGTAGGCATGCCAAAGCCCTGCCTGCAAGTGAGTGCGAAGCCGATCACTGAGCATGTCGGGATACAGTCCCGGTGTTTTGCGCAGATAATTGTCGTCCGCGCCGGGCAATGTGGCCAGCGTAACGGGCACGCTGCGCACACTGCGTATGCGAACACGGCTGCCCAAGGCGGACTCCGCCTGCAGCGTCACCGGCACGCGGTCGGGGACTGCATCGTTCATGACCGCTGCTTGAAATGAAATGCTCTCATTTTGAAAACCCTCAAAGCAGTTTTTTCGTGCATCTGCCGAAGGCTCGGCATCCAGAAATACTTTTTCCATCGGAGAAATAATGCGAAAATCAATCATTTTCCCGTCCTCCCGTCGCTGCCGATCATAGCATAAGGCAAAGGGATGCCGATGTCAAGCAAAAGGGCCTGCATTCGAGCGTTTTTGCCATCATCCGTCATTCGCCGTCACTCCCTGCCATTGACAAAAAACGGCGCGCGCTTTACAATATAAAAGGGAATTTATGCTGTTCCCACTGCAGAAAGGCAAGGTTCGGATGTAATGAAGCGAGGGCTGAAAACCTTCACCACCCTGCGCGCGGCGATCATCGCCTGCGCAATCTGTGCGGCACTTCTGGCGCTGATGAGCGCCAATATTCTCTTTCCCGCGGTCAGTCTGTCCGCATTTGTCGTGTCCGCCATGCCGGTGCTTTTAATGCTGACCGGCCTGATTTGCGGCTTCATCCCCATGCTGCTGTGCCTGCTGATGTCGCTGGCAGCCCTGTATCTCACAGGCGGCATGGTGCTGACGGGCTTTGGGGCGCTGTATCTGATCCCCATGACGGTAGTCTATATTTACTGTCTGTCCGGCAAGCATTCCTTCTGGCGCACCTGCGCTGGTGTTGCGCTGGCACTCAGCGGCGCGCTGGCGGTGATTTACGCCCTGGTGCAGGCGCTCACAGGCGGTCAGCTGTACGCTGCCGCAGGTGATGCGGCGGCCTTTGCGCTGGAACAATCCGAGTTTCGTGACAGCCTGCTTTATACCCTGCACCAAATGGGTTTTCTCAGCCTGCCCGTTTCCATGCGGGAGACGGCGCTTGTGGCTGTGGACGGCGTCTATACCTTTTCCGCCGAAGCAGCCCGGGAATTGATCCTTCAGTGCCGAACCCTGGTCATGACCCTGCTGCAGGGGCTGCTTCCCGCCCTGCTGGTATCGGGCAGCGCATCAAATGTTCTTGCCGGCATGGGGCTTGGCATCTATTTCGGACGCCGTGCCGCGCAGAGGCGTGCCGTCAAGCGGAATGAGCCCATTCAGGATATTCCCGACCTGGGCATGCCGCAGCTGCGTCACTGGTTTATCCCCCGTCCCTGGGGTCTTCGCATCGGCATTCTGGCCGTCGGCTACCTTGTCATGCGTATCAGCACCAACGATACGCTCTATCTGCTGGGTGCGCTGATGTGGCAAGCCTTCTATGTCTGCTTTGCCGTGCAGGGGCTGGCAGCCGTCAATTTCAGCCAGCACCGCAAAGGCACACGCAAGGGCTGGCGTGTGGCAGCCATTCTGGCGGCAATGACGATTTCGCTGTTTCAAAGCGTGCTGATGCTCATCGGCGTGCTTGATCAGATAAACAATGTGCGCGGTCTGCGCCCGGCAATCGGGCCGAAGGACCGCGGAGAGGAGTAAGAAAATGAAAGTTATTTTGCTCACGGATGTAAAAGACATCGGCAAAAAAGATGATATCTGCAATGTAAGCGACGGTTATGCCCGCAATTACCTTTTCCCGCGCAAATGGGCCATGGAAGCCAACGACAACGCCATCCGCGTAATTGAGCGCAAGCGGGAAGCCGAGCGCAAGCGGGAAGCCGAAAACCGCGCCGCCGCCGAGGAAGTGGCCGCAAAGCTCAAAAACAAGGTGGTTGTGCTCAAGGCCAAATGCGGTGAAAAAGGCCGTCTGTACGGCAGCGTAACCGGTCAGGAAGTGGCCGATGCCATTAAGGAAGGCTACAATATTGAATTTGACAAGCGCAAGGTGGAAATCAAGGAGCCTGTGCGCCAGCTGGGTGACTATGAAGTCACCGTGCATGTTTACCCCAACATCAACGCAAAAATGATCCTGCGCGTTAAAAACATTCAGGAGGGCTGATGATCTTGAGCGAGCAGCCAAGCACCCTGACTGCAGGTTTTTCTGCCGTGCCCCCGCAAAGCCTTGAGGCTGAGCGGTCAGTGCTTGGCGCGCTTTTGCAGGACAGCCGGGCAGTATCCATCGCCATGGAAATGCTGCAGGAGGATGATTTTTATGCCCCGGCCCACCGCGAAATCTACAGCGCCGTCCGCGCATTGGCACAGCAGAGTACGGCGGTTGATCTGGTTACCATGGATGCGGAACTGTCCCGCCGCGGCACGCTGAGCGGCATCGGCGGAACCTCCTATCTGGTGGAGCTGGTGCAGTACGTGCCCACCACCGCCAATGTGCAGTACTATATTTCCATCGTGCTGGAAAAGTCCACCCTGCGCAGGCTGATTCAGGCAGCAAGCGTCATCAGCCGCAACTGCTACGAGCAGCAGCTGGACCTGAAGGACATCCTGAGCCATGCCGAAAAATCCATCTTCGATATCGTCATGCGCCGCACAGGCGGAGAACAGCTGGTGCACATCCGCGAGGTACTCTACGCCACGTATTCGCAAATCGAGGAACTGGCGCGTCTGCAGGGCAAAGTGGCAGGTGTCACCACCGGCTTTACCCAACTGGATAAATTGCTGACCGGTATGCATGGGGGCGAACTGATTTTGATGGGCGCGCGCCCCAGCATGGGCAAAACCAGTATTGCGCTGAACATGGCCGCTGCCGCCGCGCGCAAGGGCTTCGGTGTGGCCATCTTCAGCCTGGAAATGCCGCGGGAGCAGATTGCCATGCGTCTTTTGTGCGGCGATGCGCGGGTGGATATGCAGCACGTGCGCTCGGGCACTCTGCGCGATAAGGAATGGATCAAACTGGCGCAGACGGTCAACCCCCTGTCCAGCGAGAAAATCTATATCGACGATACTGCAGGCCTTACCCCCATGCAGATGCGCAGCCGCGTGCGCCGCATCATGCTGGAAAAGGGACTGGATCTGGTGATTATCGACTATCTGCAGCTGATGGGCGCAGACGGAAAAAGCGAAAACCGTCAGCAGGAGGTCAGCGAAATCAGCCGCCGCCTGAAGGCCATTGCGCTGGAGCTGAAAATCCCTATTCTGGCCTGCGCACAGCTGAGCCGCGCCAACACCCAGCGCACGGTCAAGCGCCCGATGCTGAGCGACCTGCGCGATTCCGGCTCTATCGAACAGGATGCCGATGTGGTCATGTTCCTGCACCGCGAATCCTATTACGATCAAACCAGTGAAGAAACCAACACCGCGGAAGTTATCATTGCCAAGCAGCGCAACGGTCCGCTGGGAACGGTCAAATTGAACTGGCTTAGCGAATATACCCTGTTTGAAGATCTGTATACCGAGGATGCGGCTGTAATGTAATGCCGCAGTGGGAGAGTTGCATGGATCAAATCGTAGTGGCAAGCTTTGCTAAAGATGTAAAGTTCGAGGGCTTTTTGCTGGTACGCTCCGCCGAGCAGCGGGCGTCCGCCAACGGCAGCAAGTACCTGGATATGACGCTGTGCGACCGCACGGGCGATATCAACGCCAAAATGTGGGACGGCACGGTGCAGCCCCCCAAGAACGGCGGAGTGATTAAAGTACGGGCCCTGGTTACCGAATATAACGGCAGGCTGCAGCTGCGGGTAAACAAGCTGCGGGATGCTGAGGAAGCCGATCAGGTGGATATGTCCCTGCTGGTGCCCTGTGCCCCTTATCCGCCCAAGCAGATGCTATATGAAATCACAGCCGCCATTGACGGCATGAAAAACACCACCCTGCAAAAGCTTGTGCGGGAGCTGATCGCCATGGCGGGTGATAAACTGATCTATTACCCCGCCGCCCAGCGTCTGCACCATGCCGAGCGCAGCGGCCTTCTGCACCATACCACCTCCATGCTCAAGGGCGCCCGTCAGATGCTGCAGGTATACCCCTGGCTGGATGCCGATCTGCTTTTTGCCGGGGTAATCGCCCATGATTTAAGCAAAATCAGTGAAATGCAAAGCGACGATGCGGGCAATGTAAACGACTACACCGTGGAAGGGCTGCTGCTGGGGCATCTGGTACGCGGCGTCACGCAGGTGCGAGAAGCCGCACGCCGTGCAGGCATTGCGGAGGAGGACGAATATGTCCTGCTGCTGGAGCACATGGTAATCAGCCACCATGGTGAGGCGGAATACGGCAGCCCGCGTCCGCCCATGTTCCCGGAAGCGGAAATGCTGCACTGGCTGGATCTGCTGGATGCCCGCATGAACGAGATGAACGGTATTGTACGCCGTACTCCCGCAGGCGCCTTCAGCGAAAAAATCTGGTCGCTGGATCGCCGGGTATATCACCCGCATTACCTGTCCGAAATGCCCGCCGACGCCCCCGCTTCGGACGCGAAGGACGCACGCCGCGCAGAGGCTGACAAAGCGTATCAGGGGCTCTTATAAACGGAGGCTGCATGCTGGCATATCAGAGCGATACCATTGCGGCGCTGGCCACCCCACCGGGGCGCGGCGGCATCGCCATTGTGCGCGTGAGCGGGGAAAACGCTCGCGCGTATTTTGAAGCACTCTTTCGTCCGGCAGGCAAGCGGCAAACAGAGTCGCATCGTCTGCTCTACGGGCATTTATACGATGCAGACGGTGTGATGCTGGACGAATGCATGGCAGTGCTGATGCTTGCCCCGCGCACCTACACGCGGGAGGATGTGGCTGAATTTCATCTGCACGGCGGCAACCAGGTTGCACGCGAATGCCTGTCCGCCCTGTATCGGCTGGGAGCGCGTCCTGCCGAGCCGGGAGAATTTACACGCCGTGCTTTTTTGAACGGACGCGTGGATTTAAGCCGCGCCGAGGCGGTCATGGATGTAATCGGCGCGCAAGGGGAGCAGGCGGCACGTGCAGCCCTTCGGCAGTTAAACGGCGGAGCAAGCGCCTTTATCCGTGATGCCCAGGATCAATTGACCAAGCTGCTTTCGGGCGTGGCTGCCGCGCTGGATTATCCGGAGGAAATCGACGAGCAGGAGGCCGCCGGCAGCGTAGCAGAAGGTGCCCAAAAGCTTCAGGACACCTTGTTGTCTGCCTGCAACGAGCGGGCGGCACGCCTGCTGGATACCGGCTTTGAGGTGGTGCTCTGCGGACGTCCCAACGTGGGCAAAAGTTCCCTGCTCAATGCTCTTTTGTGTGAGGAACGCGCCATTGTAACCGATATTC
>CAVFPH010000045.1:0-17619 GCA_963624325.1 bacterium | reverse complement strand
TTGCAGGGATCATCGTTTCTCCGTCTATTCTGCGGCTGATGGATACGCCGGAAGAAGTGATGGAGTATGCTACCACGTATATCCGAATCTATTTTGCCGGCATGATTCCATCGCTGATTTATAATATCGGTTCCGGTATTCTGCGCGCGGTGGGAGACTCAAAGCGACCACTGTACTTTTTGATCTGCGCTTGCTTGGTCAATATCGTGCTGGATGTCGTCTTGGTGCGCTATGCCGGGATGGGTGTAGCCGGAGCTGCACTTGCTACGATATTCAGCCAGGCCGTCAGCGCAGCGCTGGTCATCATGGCGTTGTCCCATGCAGCGCCGGCACTGCAGCTTCATGTAAAGAAAATACGCCTGCATGGCGATTTGCTGCCGCGCATCATTCGCATCGGTTTGCCTGCAGGCCTGCAGTCTGTACTGTATTCACTGTCTAATCTGGTGATCCAAAGCAGCATCAATCGTTTCGGCACGGATATGATGGCTACATGGACGGCATATGGCAAGCTTGACAGCTTCTTCTGGATGATCATCAGTGCGTTTGGTGTAACGATTACGACTTTCGTCGGGCAGAACTTCGGCGCGCATAAATACGACCGCATGCGCAAGAGCATCCGTACTTGCCTGGTGCTGGCTACGTTTGCGACTGTCTTGGTAACGGGAGTGCTTCTTGCCTTTGGGGAAACGCTGTATCGGCTGTTTACGGACGAAGAAGTAGTTATTCAAATGGGCATGAAGGTGCTTCGCTTGCTTGCACCTTACTATTTCACGTATATCGGCGTGGAAATCTTCGCAGGTACGGTTCGCGGCGCGGGGGATTCTCTGATCCCGATGCTGATGACCCTGTTTGGCGTATGCGTACTTCGTATCGTGTGGGTTACGTTGATTGCTCCCATGCATTCTGATGTCAGCTTTATGCTGCTTTGCTATCCCATCACCTGGGCATTTACATCCATCCTCTTTATTATCTATTACTTTAAGGGCGGGTGGCTGGAACGCTGCGAACGCAAGGCAGGATACATACACGCAGATTAAAAAATTTACGATTCAAACGGCCGATGCACTCTGCAGCGGCCGTTTTTGTGAGATTTGCTTCGCTGCTTACTCTTCCGGGCCGTTTAGCCCGATACGGGGCAAGAAGGCCGAAGGGGATACGCCGAACTGTTCTTTGAAAGCATGGCAGAAGGCGGAATAGTCGCCATACCCGCACTTCCTGCCCGCAGAGATGGCCGCTTCGCCATCGGCAAGCAGCTCACTGGCATACAGCAGGCGCTTTAGACGGATGTAGGCATGCGGCGTATATCCGGTTGCCTCCCGAAAGCGGTGCTGAAAGGAAGAACGGCTCATGAACAATCGATCTGCGATGGCGGTGCAGGATAAGTTTGCCCCAAGATTTGCCTGAATGTAGGAAAGCGCCTGGGCGATTTTGTCGTCCCCGTGCACAAAATCATCATCGGTGTGCGCTAACGGCTCAGAAGAGCATAACTGCACCATCAACTCGGTTAAAATCGCCTGTGAAAGCACGGCAGAATAAGGCGAAGAAGATCCCAATGTTTTTTCGAGCCGTATAAACAATTGATATACCGAGGCGCGGTCACTGTCCTCCAGCCGCATCAGACTGCGTCCGCTTTGCCGGGCTTTTTGAAAGCAAATGTTCAAGCCGCCTTCCTGCGGCGCAAGGTCGTGCAGGTACGATGTATTTAAGTATAAAATGAAACGCTCATACGGAGCTTCTCCCGCGGAATGCATGCGGTGCAGCTGACCATGGGCAATCAGCAGCAGGTCGCCCGGGTGCAGCATATAGGATTCGCTTTCGACAGAGTACTCAACCTGACCGCTGCGAAAGAATACCAGCTTGTCAAATGCATGAAAATGCCAGTCTACCTGCAGCGGCTGCTGATCTGTGGTATGAAAAAGTCGAAAATGCTCATTTAAGTAGCCGCGTTCATTGGCTTCAGATTGCATGGATGCTCCTCCTTTTCAGCTTTTCATCAGGCGATGCATGAGGCGCAAATACAGTTTCGGACGTTTAAAACGCCCGGATTGATAGCCGAGAATATAATCAATGGTATGCAGCGGCTCCAGACGGGCTGCTTCCCGCTTTTCCGCTGCCGGGATGCGTGCTGCGCTGCCGGCACAGCGCATACGACCCGAAAAGCGGCAAATCAGTTTGGAACGAAGCATATGATAATCGCTTGTAACAATCAGTACTCGCGGATGCCGAATATCTGCAAGCAACTTGCGCGCATTGCGAAAGTTTTCAACCGTAATGCCCGATTGTGCTTCGCAGCGGATGGCGGTTTCGGGTACACCCTGCTCAAGCAATAAAACGCGCATAACCGCTGCTTCGGACAGCGGTGTTCCGGGTGTTTGACCGCCGCAAGGGATAATAACGGGGGCATACCCAAGATGGTAGCATTGCGCTGCATGCCGGATGCGCAGAACCAGCTCATGCCGCGGAGAACCATCCGGATTCAGCTTCAGTCCCAGCAGCAAGATGGCGTCATAACGTCGATGCATACGCATGCTCCCTTCCCGTCGTCAACCAAGCGTTGGAGAAATTATATCATATTTTCCGGGTAAGGGACAGTATGCGGTTTCCTTTTTTGCATAAGCATGCTATAATTGGCTCGGCAAATTTTATGCTTGGGGAGGTCAATCATCGTATGAATAAGCAAATCAGACAATATGATGTCTGCATAATCGGCGGTGGTCCCGGCGGTATTTCGGCTGCGCTGGCAGCGGCACGAGGCGGCGCCAAAGTCCTTCTGGTGGAGAAAAACGGATGCATGGGCGGCAATCTGGTAATCGGACTGCCTCTGCTTGGGTATTTGGACAAGGATGGCCGCCAGGTGACGGCCGGAATCGCGCAGGAATTGGTAGATGCGCTGGCTGCACGCAATGCGACCTACGGCCATCGCTGGTGCCCGCTGCATAATTCCGTTACGCTTTATGACCATGAGCAGCTGAAAATAATTCTTTTTGAAAAGCTGCTGGAGGCAAAAGTGGATATGCTCCTGCACACCGAATTGACGCGTGTAAATGTGGACGACGGGCACATCGATTCCGTTACGGTGTTCGGCAAGGGCTGGGAGATCGAGGTAAGCGCCAAGATCTTTATTGACGGTACGGGCGATGGTGACCTGGCCTACATGGCGGGCGCACACTATGAAAAGGGTCAGGATAACTGCGGGACGGTTCAGCCACCTACCCTGATGTGCACGGTGCGCGGCGTGGAACTGGAAAAACTGTGGAAGTTTGTAGAGGACGATCCAGAGCAAATGGTGTGGGGCTCAACCGTGGAAATGAAGGAAGGCTACAATGCTGATTTCTTCCGTGCTTCGCCCAATCACGTGTTTGTCGGTCTGCGCAAGCTGTTTGCTCAGCTTCGTGAGCAGGGCGAACTGCCGATTGACCGCGATACGCTGATTTATATCAACTCCCTTGTCACCGGCGAAGTCCATCTGAACTGCACACGTCATCTTGGCGTAGACGGCAGTGACATCATTGATCTTACCCGTGCGGAAATTGAGGGCCATCTGCAAATTCCAAAGCTGGTTGAGTGCCTGCGTAAGCATGTGCCCGGCTTTGAAAATGCCTATCTGACCCAGATTTATCCCTTCATCGGCATTCGCGAATCCCGCCGTTTCAACGGCATCAGCACCCTCAAGGCAGATTCCATCATTGCCGGAGAAATCCCCGATGATTCCATCGGTCTCGGCTCTTATATCATTGATATTCATGATGGCGGCGGCGCGGGCACAATCGTTAAAAAAATACCGCCCTACGGCCTGCCCTATGGCGTAACCGTCAGTGCGGATATTGACAACCTGATGCTGACCGGCCGCTGCGCATCGGTAGATTCTGTGGTCATGAGCTCTATGCGCGTAATGCCTACCTGCATGGTGCTGGGCGAGGGCGCGGGAACAGCTGCTGCTATGGCAGTGAAGAAGAAAATTCTGCCTGCCGACGTAAACGTAAAGCAGCTGCGCAAAAAACTGACGGAAAACGGCGTGCTTATGGCTCCTATTGAAAAGGCATAATAGCTGGGAAAATAACTCCCGAATTGCAGGCTTTCAAAGCAATTCGGGAGTTTGCTTATTTTTGAATCAGTTCCGGAAATGCCCGCTCAACGGCCATTACAAGGAGCGGTACGAGTACGATCTGCAGGATAATGCCGGGCACAGCCTTTAATATTGCACCGCTTAAGAACATGGCAAAAGTGAAGCTG
Organism: bacterium; assembly: GCA_963624325.1. Taxonomy (GTDB): domain Bacteria; phylum Bacillota; class Clostridia; order Christensenellales; family Aristaeellaceae; genus SFMI01. The sequence goes on along the minus strand of CAVFPH010000045.1, from coordinate 13,386 downwards.
CTGCCGGCAAGGCCGGCAAGAAGCCAGCGAGCAAGCCCCCAAACGATGCGGCCGCAGATCATCGCCGTCAGCAATGCCGCATAGATTGACAGCTTCCTGCGCGGCAGATGACGGTACATCAGGCTGCTGATGAAGCCGTACGCTGCCAGCTCAAAGCACATGCCGATACCGGATGGAAAAAGCGGCGGCATGCCGAACAAAACAAATCGCAGAAGAGGGGCAATAACGCCGACAGCCAATGCATAAAGCGGCCCGCAAAGAAAGCCGCACAGCAGAACAGGCAAATGCATGGGGGAAAGGGCATTTCCGATTTGCGGAATGCTCCCTGTGATAAACGGCAATACCATGCATAAAGCCAGACAGACCGCACTGATGACCAACTGCAGCAAGTGGCGATGCTTAAGTGTCATAGATTGACATCCTTTCTTTCAGTCATGTTTGCTATGATATTCAATCAGACGATTTGCTGTCAAGATGGTGACACACATAAAACAAAAATTTAATAAAATGTATTATAAATGTAACATATATCAAAAAGTATATATTGTTATGCCTGAATGGAATTTTACAATTCGATATCGTAGGTATATGATGTACTTGGTGAGAGTTGGTTTTTACTGAAACCGCTCCACCGGATATATCAACAAATGCTTGATGATTCTTATGCCGCAATCATGCGGAGAACGGGAAAAAGAGCCGCTTTTCCGGAAATTAAGCGACAAAAGACATCGGCATATTTGAAGGAGGCAACCATATGGATACCTACAGCATCGAAAAGTATGGCATCATCAATTCCAAGGCGGTTTATCGCAACCTGACTCCGGCTCAGCTTGTAGAGGCAGCTCTGCGCCGCGGGGAAGGTACGCTGAGCAATACCGGTGCTCTGGTTGTAAAGACCGGCAAGTATACCGGCCGCAGTGCCAACGACAAGTTCATCGTTGATACTCCTGCCGTACATGATGAAATTGCCTGGGGAAAAGTCAACCGCCCCATCAGCAAAGAGAATTTCTACGCCATCTATGCTAAGGTGGTCGCCTACCTGCAAAATAAAGAAGTATTCGTTTTTGACGGATTTGCCGGCGCGGATCCCAAGTATACCAAGTCTTTCCGCATTATCAATGAACTGGCCAGCCAGAATCTGTTCATTCATCAGCTGCTGCGCCGTCCCACCGCCGAGCAGCTGGAAAATTTCAAGGAAGATTATACCATCATCGCGGCCCCCGGCTTCAAGTGCATCCCCGAGCTTGATCATACCCGCTCCGAAGCTGCCATCCTTGTAAACTACGAGGATAAGCTGGTTGTAATCTGCGGCACCCAGTATGCCGGCGAAATCAAGAAGAGCGTCTTCTCCGTGATGAACTATATCCTGCCCAAGGAAGGCGTGTTCCCGATGCACTGCTCCGCCAACATCGGCAAGGACGGTGACAGCGCTGTGTTCTTTGGCCTGTCCGGTACCGGCAAGACCACCCTGTCTGCCGATCCCAACCGCAAGCTGATCGGTGATGATGAGCACGGCTGGGCGGACGACTCCGTGTTCAACTTCGAAGGCGGCTGCTATGCCAAGTGCATCAACCTCAGTCCCGAGGGAGAGCCCGAAATCTACAACGCCATCAAGTTCGGTGCCCTGGTTGAAAATGTTGTGATGGATCCCGAAACCCGTGAATTTGATTTTGATGATGATTCTCTGGCCATCAACTCCCGTGTTGGCTATCCTGTTGAGTATATCCCCAATGCCGAGCTGAGCGGCATGAGCCCCAGCGTTCCCAAGACCGTTATCTTCCTGACGGCTGATGCTTACGGCGTACTGCCTCCCATCAGCAAGCTGGACCGCAACCAGGCCATGTACTATTTCGTGTCCGGCTTCACCTCCAAGGTTGCAGGTACGGAAATCGGCATCAAGGAGCCCGTTCCCACCTTCTCCACCTGCTTTGGCGAGCCATTCCTGCCGCTTGATCCCTCCGTTTATGCCCAGATGCTGGCTGACAAGGTTGAAAAGTCCGGCGCGAAAGTTTATCTGATCAATACCGGCTGGAACGGCACCGGCAAGCGCATGAAGCTTGCTTACACCCGTGCTATGGTAACGGCTGCCCTGACCGGCGAAATCGAGAAGAGCAATTTCGTAAAGGATCCCACTTTCGGCGTCTCCGTTCCTACCGAAATCGCCGGTGTGCCCAGCGACCTGCTGATCCCCGAGAACACCTGGGAAGACAAAGAAGCCTACAAGGCAAGCTGCAAGAAGCTGGCTGCAAGCTTTGTGGAGAACTTCAAAAAGTATACGCATATGTCCCAGGAAGTTGTTGATGCCGGTCCCAAGGCGTAATGCACAGTGAGGTATATCATGAAATTAGCATTAACTACCGTGCTGGCCACGCTTGTTTCTTCGTCAGAAACGGCGGAGTCGGCTGAAATCGTGGAAGCTGTTTCCACCGCAGCCCCCGTAGCGGAAGCCGCTCAGATTGCGGCCACGGACATTCCTACTTGGTTTGTTGTGGTTCTGGGCATGGGGATTGTTTTCATCGGACTGATTTGCCTGATTGCGCTGATTTCCTTCATGGGCGTGATCATGAAAAAGGTAAATGCCAAGCATGAGTCTGAAGCGGAGGCGGCAGCACCTGCTACCGTGTCCGCTGCGGCTGATATTCCCAACCGCGGAGAACTTGTCGCAGCCGTTTCCGTTGCAGTGGCAGAGGAACTTGGCAAAGACGTAAAGGCGATTCGTATTCACAGCATCGAACGGGTATAAATAACGAAAGGAAGATAATTACCATGAAAAAGTATCGTGTCAACGTAAACGGCACCCAGTACGACATTACGCTTGAAGTGCTTGAAGGCGAAGCAGCCGTAGCTCCCAAGGCAGCCCCTGCTGCCGCCCCTGCTGCCGCCCCCGCTGCTGCTCCCGCGGCAAAGGCTCCTGCCGGCGCACAGAGCATCAATGCTCCCATGCCCGGTACCATTCTTTCCGTTAATGTAAAGCCCGGCCAGGCTGTGAAGCGCGGCGATATTCTGGTAATTCTGGAAGCAATGAAGATGGAAAACGAAATCATGGCTCCCAGCGACGGCACTGTCGGCACGGTAAACGTTGCCAAGGGACAGGCTGTTCAGACTGGTGCTGTCCTGCTGACCCTTGCCTAACACGGAGGGATATGCATGGAAACCATTATCAATTTCCTTCAGCAGACCGGTTTCTCCATGATCCCGGAAAACTGGAAAATGCTGGTTATGATTGCCATTTCACTGGTGTTGGCTTATCTGGCAATTGTCAAAAAGTTTGAGCCCCTGCTGCTGCTCCCTATTTCTTTCGGCATGCTGCTGACAAACCTGCCCGGCGCGGAAATGTTCCATGAGCAGCTTTTTGCCGGCGGCCATGTCAACTGGGATTTGCTGGCCGGAAAAACCGTTGAGGTTGACGGCGTTGCCACGACAATCTCCGCCGGTTTGATTGACTATCTGTACCTTGGCGTAAAGCTGGGAATTTATCCCTGCCTGATCTTCATGGGCGTAGGCGCAGGCACAGACTTTGAACCGCTGCTGGCCAACCCCAAGACGCTGCTTTTGGGTGCTGCCGCACAGCTTGGCATCTTCATCGTGTTCATCATGGCGCGCATGTTCGGATTCACCGCTGCCGAAGCCAGCTCCATCGGAATTATCGGCGGTGCAGATGGTCCCACTGCCATTTACACGACGATTCGCTTGGCGCCGCATCTGCTTGGACCCATTGCCGTTGCCGCATATTCCTACATGGCATTGGTTCCCGTTATTCAGCCGCCCATCATGCGCGCTCTGACCACGCAGAAGGAACGCGAAATCGTCATGAAGCCCCTGCGCAAGGTAAGCAAGACCGAAAAGATCATCTTCCCCTTTGTGGTAACCATCTTTGTGGCTCTGCTGGTTCCCTCGGCTGCGCCCCTTGTCGGCTGCCTGATGCTGGGTAACCTGATGCACGAAACCGGCGTTGTAGATCGTCTGGATCAGACCATTCAGAATGGTCTGATGAACACGATCACCATCTTCCTGGGCGTATCTGTCGGCGCAACCGCGACCGCAAGCACATTCCTTACCTGGAGCACGATCAAAATCATGCTGATGGGTGTCTTTGCCTTTGGTCTTGGCACTGCTGGTGGCGTTCTGCTTGCCAAGTTCATGAACCTTTTCCTGAAGGAAAAGATCAATCCGCTCATCGGCTCTGCCGGTGTTTCTGCTGTCCCGATGGCCGCTCGTGTATCCCAGAAGGAAGGCCAGCGCGCCAATCCCGGCAATTTCCTGCTGATGCATGCCATGGGCCCCAATGTAGCCGGCGTTATCGGATCTGCTATTGCTGCAGGCGTCCTGCTGGCGCTGTTCGGCGCGCATTAATGGAGGAATGAACACATGCCAAAGATCAATATAACAGATACCATTTTGCGCGATGCGCATCAGTCTCAGGCAGCAACGCGTATGCGTCTGGACGATATGCTTCCTGCATGCGAATTGCTGGACAGCATCGGCTTCTGGTCGCTGGAGTGCTGGGGCGGGGCAACGTTCGATGCCTGCATGCGTTTCCTCAATGAGGATCCTTGGGAGCGTTTGCGTCAGCTGCGCAAGCATATGCCCAATACCAAGCTGCAGATGCTCCTCCGCGGTCAGAACTTGCTGGGCTATAAGCACTATGCAGATGACGTTGTTGAGGCTTTCTGCGCCAAATCCATCGAAAACGGCATTGATGTTGTCCGCGTGTTTGATGCACTGAACGACACCCGCAACATCGAGTGCGCAGTCAAAGCCGTAAAAAAGTACGGCGGCTGGTGCGAACCTGCCATCAGCTATACCGTAAGCCCTGTGCACAACGAAGAGTACTTTGTGAAGCTTGCCAAGGAAATGGAACAGATGGGCGCAGACAGCATCTGTATCAAGGATATGGCGAATCTTCTGCTGCCCTTTGACGCGTACAACCTTGTCAAGAAACTTAAGCAGAGTGTCAAGGTGCCCATCCATCTGCACACTCACAATACCACCGGTACGGGCGATATGGTTTACCTGATGGCGGCAAAGGCCGGTGTGGATATCATCGATACGGCGCTTTCTCCCATGGCAAATGGTACTTCTCAGCCTGCAACCGAATCGATGGTTGCTACCTTCAAGGGCACGGAATATGATACCGGTCTGGACATGGACAAACTGCTTCAGGGTGCTACCCATTTCCGCAAGGTTGCGGATCGCCTGAAGGCCGAGGGCTCTCTGGATCCCAAAGTACTTAACACTGACGTGAAGACCTTGGTGTACCAGGTTCCCGGCGGCATGCTCAGCAATTTGATCAGCCAGCTCAAGCAGGCAAATGCCGAGGACAAGTACTATGATGTACTGGCAGAGGTGCCGCGTGTGCGCAAGGATTTCGGCTATCCGCCGCTCGTCACGCCCACCAGCCAGATCGTGGGTTCTCAGGCTGTGCTGAACGTTCTCTCCGGTGAACGCTACAAGATGGTTTCCAAGGAGTCCAAGGCACTGCTGCGCGGCGAGTACGGCCGTCTGCCCGGCAAGGTGAATGAGGATGTGCGCCGCAAGGCTATCGGTGATGACAAGGTAATCACCTGCCGCCCGGCGGATCTGATCAAGCCTGAAATGCCCAAGTACCGCGAAGAAACCAAAGGCATTGCTACCTGTGATGAAGACGTGCTCAGCTATGCGCTGTTCCCGCAGGTTGCATCCACTTTCTTTGCAAAACGCAGTGAAAAGAATATTGCGGATGATCCGAATGCAGTCCGTGAACTCTACGTCGAGGATATGGGCAACTGATCATCTACCTCAAAGAGGAACGGTGTTGACAGCATCGTTCCTTTTTTGTTTGTATTTTCTTCCGCTTCATGGTACAATAAAAAAGGAGGGAAGAGAAAATGCTGACAATTATCGGAGCTCGTACACGCAGATTATGGCCGCATTTGCGCACACAAGCCGCCCAAACGTTAACAGAAGAAAGACGCTGTGTTCTGATTGTCCCGGAGCAGTATACCCTGCAGGCTGAATGCGACCTTATTCACGATCTTTCTCTTCCGGGTTTTTTTGACATCGAGGTTTTTTCTCTTTCCAGGTTTGTTCAGCGTTTGTTTGCGATTTGCGGCAGCAGCCGAGTGCGCATCGATAACAACGGCAAGAATATAGCGTTGGCTCAAGCTCTTCTGCAATGCAAGGATAATCTAAAATTTTATTCCCATTCTGTAACACGGCGCGGTTTTATTAAGCAAAGCAGTGATTGGATTGCGGATATGAAGCGCGCGCAAATAACGCCTGAACGTCTGAGTACATACGCTGATACCCTTGCAAAGTGTGCATATGCCGACAAACTGTCGGATCTTGCACAGATATACAATGGCTACACTGATATTCTTGCCAATAAATTCGTTGACGGGGAGGATGTATTAACCGCCGCAATTGATGCTGTGCAAACATCAAAACTGGTAGAGAATGCCGATGTGCTTGTGTATGGATTCGACATCATTACAGATGATTTCGCGCGTTTGCTTTGCGCTATAACACGCAGCTGCAGCAATGCATGGGTCTATTTGGTAATGGATCGGGAGCAAGCCCCTGACGGGGATTGCTTTGCGCCGGTTCGCTGCAGTGCCGAGCGACTGCGTGATCATTTACGGGCTGCTCATTTGCGGCGCGAATGGCTATGGCTGGATAATGTGAAGCCGGACGCTCCGGAAGATATTTGCGCACTGGAAACCTGCCTTTTGCGCCCGACACCCAAACCCTATTCGAAAGTCCCGCAGCATATTTCGCTTTTTGAAGCGGCCTCCCCATTTGCCGAAGCACACTATATTGCCCAAGAAATTATAGCTTGTTCCAAACGCGGGGTTGCATACAGCGATATTGCCGTTTTGTGCGGCAATTTGGATGACTATGCGGCTGTTTTGGATACCGTGCTTCGTCAGTACGATATTCCGATTTATGTGGCGGCAAAGGAACCGCTTTTGTCACATGGCATCGTACGTCTTCTTTTGTCCGCTGTTCGCGCCGTTACAGGCGGATATCGCACGGAAGATGTCCTGTCGGTGATTAAATCCGGCTTTACTCCGCTGAGTAGGGACGAAATCTGGCAGCTTGAAAATTATGCACTTGCCTACGGAATTGTCGGATCACGCTGGACAAAAACTTTCACACGCGGAAGCGATGATGAGCGTGAAGTGCCTGAGCAGGCACGGCAGAAGATTTATTTGATATTGGAACATCTTCAGAGCAGTCTACATGATGCTGCCGATGCTTTTCAATCGCTTCAGGCGCTTATGAACCTGCTGATAGAATGTGATGCATTTCATGCATTGATGAAGCAGGAAGAGGCTTTACTGCGTGCTGGCATGGCTGATCAGGCAGTACGTACCCGACAAGTTTGGACTCGTCTGCTGGCATTGTTTGAACAGATGCATGAAATTGCCGGCGGCGCTCCTATACCGGGTGAAACCGTTGCATCATGGATTGAAGCAGGGCTCATGGAAGAGGGCATCTCCTCCTTGCCGACATCCGGCGGATGTGTAACCATCGGAGAAATCGGAAATTTGATTGTACCTGAGCCGAAAATTACCTTTGCTTGCGGGTTGAACAGCGAAGGAAGCGCCTCCGGTGACAACAGCCTTCTAACGGATGAAGAAAAACAGATTGCTTGTGCCGATATGAAAGCCTATCTCGGAATGAATGCCGAGGAACGCGACCTGATGGGCGACCTGGACTTGTGGAAAGTACTCAGTTCACCAAGAGAATATCTTTATTTGAGCCATTCTCAGGCAAACCAGTCAGGGGAGGCTCTCCGCCCGCTTCCTATGCTCTCCATGATACGACGCATTTTTCCGGCTCTGACTGTACTTGGTACAGTGGATTCTGTTCAGGGAGCACTTCATCCACTTGCCTTGCAGCCTGCGTTGGATGCTGTCGGTATGCATGTCCGAAGCGGAGACCTGCAAGGCGAATGGCTTGATGCCGCTCGCTGGATATGGCAGCAGGAAAATTGTCGGAGGCAGATGACTGCCCTTTTGTCTGCTTCACGCAATGACAAGCCGCAGGAAAAGCTGACACCTTCCATGTCTCGTACTCTGTTTAATGACAGAATCGTATCAATCAGCCGCTTGGAAAGCTATGCATCCTGCCCGTATCAGCATTTTGTCCTGCATGGCTTGCGGCCGCAGGAACGCAAAGAATGGAAGATTGATCAGCGTGACAAGGGCATGTTCTACCATGCTGCAATGGAAGGCTTTATCAATGCGCTTTCCAGCAACCCGAACTGGCCGAATATTTCACGAACAGATTGTGACAGCCTGATGGAAAAAGCAATGCTTCCGCTGACGGAACAGTGGAAGGAACTGGCTATCGGCGACAACGCACGCGCACACAGAGAAGGAGAGCGATATCTTCGAATATGCAAGCGTGTTGCGTGGGTATTTACAAAAGGAGCGACAAAAAGCAAGTTTCGTCCGGAAAGCGGTGAAGTCAGTTTCGGCTATCCCGGTGGTCCGCCTCCATTGACATTATGTCTTTCGGACGGTTCTAAAGTAAGCATCAGAGGGCGTATTGATCGTATTGACCGATTTGATAACGGGGAGTCGGTTTATCTGCGGGTCGTGGATTACAAGTCGGGTATGAAAAAGCTGGACCCATCTCAAATTAACATTGGGATGCAGCTGCAGCTTCTGCTATATTTGGAAGCAGCACTGGCATGCGATGAGAATGCTCTGCCTGCAGGTGCTTTTTATCAATGGATGATTGATCCGTTGGTCAACTCAGCAAAGCAAAACATGATTGAAAGCGAAATCGCAAGACGATTGTGCCTGAAGGGAGTTATGCTTTCCGACGTGCAAGTGATCGAATGGATGGATGCCTCTAAGCCGCCGGTTAACATTGAAGATGTACTCAATAAAGGCAACATGCCGAAAAAAAACAAACTTGTGTGCACTTTGGAGGAGCTCTATCGATTAATTGAGAGAGCACACAAAACCGCTGTGCATTTGACGGAAGAAATTCGAAGCGGAGCCATTGAGGCAGCTCCTGTCTGCGAAAGGGACGAAGCAATCAGCTGCAAGAACTGTGATTTTGCCGGTGTATGCAGACGGGATTCAAGAAATCCGCAGTCTGACCGCATGCTGAAAAAAGTCCAGCTCAGCGATCTTGTCGAAGCAGAGCAACCGGATCAGAGCGAGAACAATTTCGACAGATAATGCATAAAAAGGGAATGGTGCGAAAATATATACCGATATATATTATGATTGTACTTTTTTTCTATTACTTTGATAGCCAACGTCTGTATTGCAGAGACCGCTGAAAAGATAATTCCGGATGCAGAATATCATGCCAGAGATTCTTACATGGAAATTGCCATAACTGAAGCACCTATCGGCTTTTATAATAACGATGGCGGATCGTTCGGAAGTGTAATTGTGAAGGATGGTGTAATCATCGGTCAAGAGCACAATATGGCGCTTGTTGACAATGATTCCACATGCCGCGGCGAAATTTCCGCAATTCGCAACGCCAAACAGGCAATCGGAAGCTATGACCTTACCGGTGCTGTTCTTTATACAACGGGCGAACCTTGTCCGATGTGCCTGGCACCCTGTATGTGGGCTAATGTAGAAACGGTTTATTACGGCTGTACGATTGCAGAAAATGAGGCAATCGGCTTCTGCAATAAAAAGTTCGATGAAATGTTCGGCGGATGTGACGCTTTTAAAGACTATCTGATCGAACTTGACCGCGATGCCTGCTTAAAATTGTTTGCTGAGTATAACAGGCTGAACGCCGTCATATACTGATTTGCAGAGCGTGGCTCACTGATCATCCCGCTTTATCACTTGTTCTACGACAATCGCTCTGTATTCTGCATCGCCAGATACACATTTCATGCAGTTATCGCAGCGTTTTGTCGGGTCAAGTTCGCACATGTCGCATTCACCGCAGTCTATGCATTCGCGATCGTATAATACGCACATTTTCATGATTTTATTGCTCCTTTTCGTCGTTATCTTGTTTTGCTTCAGCGGGGATGGGTAGAATAACGCTTTTGACTGCTTGCCTTTTTCTTTGATCACTCATGGAAGCATAATGACGTCTTGTTGTGTTTACATCCGAGTGTCCTAAAACATCGGCAACAAGGTAGATATCTCCCGTTTCTCTGTAAAGACTTGTACCAAAGGTGCTGCGCAGCTTGTGCGGGCTGATTTTCTTTTTTAACGGTGCGGCAAGCGCTGCATATTTTTTTACGAGATTTTCAACAGCACGCTGCGTAATTCGACGCCGCTGCAAGGATAAAAACAGCGCTTTTTCACTGCCTTCCAAAGCCTCTATTCCCGTGCGCTCTTGCAGATAGGCCTTCAATGCCTCTGCTACACTTTCAGGAAAATACAAAATTGTTTGATTTCCGCCTTTCCTTGTAATCAGGAAACCATTCATAGAGAAATCCAGGTGCTCTATATCGATGCCGACAAGTTCGCTTACGCGGATTCCGGTGCCGAGAAAAAGAGAGAGGATGGCAACATCGCGTTTCCGCGTCACTTTTTGATAGCCCTGTTGATGCTTAGTCAACCCGCTGCCCTGATCCGCTATGGTCAATAAGCGTTCAACTTCAGAAGGTTCCAAATACAAAATCGGTTTGCTGTGACGTTTCGGAAGGGGGACAAGGGTGGCGACATTGCCGGGTATTAATTCATTTTTGAACAGATACTCAAAAAAAGAACGAAGCGCGCATAATTTTCGCATGATGCCAAGTTCATGATTGTTTATGACCATTTCTCCGCCGTCTTGATCCGCCGTCTTGATATATTGTGTCAGGTAATCCTGGAAACCACGCAGCTGACGGGCAGTAATTTGTCCGATTTGCTCCGTAGTAATCAGGCGAATATCTGTAGCGGCAAATTGAGGCTGCTCTGCACAGAGGTATTGAAAAAACAGACGCAAGTCATATGCATATGCTAAGCGAGTCAAAGAGCTGGTGGTTTGGGAGATGGCACTGAAAAAATCTGCGCAAATATCGGGAAGCTCAGCCTGCAACTCCCGCAGCTTACGCATCCTTGCAATTTCAATGCTTTGATGATAGTCTGGCAGGGCCATAGAAATGATTGCCTCCATATAACTATTCGCAAAAGTCATGATACTACAACAGAACTTGATTGTCAACCAGATTGATTGTGCGATTCTGCTTACGCAAGGGAAAGCTGCTCTCTTTTCCCTTGCATAAGGAGACTGCTCGCATTATAATTGAATGGAAAGGAGCTTTTTCCGTATGGATAGAAGTTTACATGAATTACCGATCGGAATTTTTGACAGCGGCGTCGGCGGGCTGAGCGTATTGCGCACAGCGCTTCGAATGCTGCCTGATGAGCATTTTGTGTATTATGGCGATATTGACAACGCTCCTTATGGGACAAAAACAGAAGCGGATGTTTGCAGATGCGTAGATAATGTGGTTTCGTATCTTTTGAAAACGGGGATTAAAGCGCTTGTGATTGCGTGCAATACAGCCACCTGCGCTGCGGCTGCACAGCTGCGGGAAAAATATCCGAAACTGATTATCATCGGCATGGAGCCGGCGCTAAAGCTTGCTCACGATCGTTGCCCGACGGGACAAATCCTGGTTCTTGCCACGCCGGTATCACTGGCCAGCGCAAAATATCGTCGCTTGTACGAAAGCTACGGAGAACGTGCTGTATCCATGCCATGTCCCGGCCTTATGGATTTTGTCGAACGAGGGGAGAGTGACACGCCTGAGCTGCGAGAATATCTGAAAGAGAGGTTTGCACCATATCTGTCCGACGGCCATGCGCCGTCCGCCGTGGTGCTTGGCTGTACACACTATGTTTTCTTAAAGCAGACAATTCGCTCGCTGCTGCCCGCCCAAACGCTTATCTTGGATGGAAACGAGGGCGCTGTCCGGCAACTGATGCGCAGGCTAAAGGAAGAAGAATTGCTGAACGAAGGTATCGGGATGCTTGCACCGCCGGAAAAGCATTTCCGTTTGTGTCTGAACACGGCTGATACAGCAGCGGCACAGCGACAATGCCTGCAGCTGTTGCAGCTTCCTGAATGATATTTGTATATATACAAACCAAGTTGTACAAATCGGTAAAAATTCAGTCAAAACGCTTGCTATTCTCGGCATTATCTGTTAAAATAACAGAGTGCGTAATGCGTTTTAAATTTTATGCCTGCGCGCATCATTTCTCGAAAAATTAATGTTATATTTTAGGGGGAATCCACGATGGCTGACTACAAAACAAAAGACATCCGCAACATCGCTCTGTTGGGTCACGGCAGTGAAGGCAAAACCACCCTCACCGAGGCCATGCTTTTTGCCGCGGGCATGATTGACCGTCAGGGAAAGGTTGAGGCCGGTACTACCGTGACCGACTTTGATCCCGAAGAAAATAAACGCGGCATTTCGATCGGCGCCGCCGCTGCTCCCGTAGAGTGGAAAGGCACGAAGATCAATGTAATCGATGTCCCCGGTTATTTTGACTTTATCGGTGAAATGATGGGGCCTCTGCGTGTGGTTGAAACGGCTGCAATCGTTGTCGGCGCTGTCAACGGGTTGACCGTCGGTGCCGAAAAAGCGTGGGCATATGCGAAAAAGAGCAATGTCTGCCGCATGTTTATCGTCAACCGCATGGATGCAGAAAATGCCAACTACGAAAAGACTATTGAGCAGCTGCGCGAAAAGTTCGGTTCCTCCGTTGTTCCGCTGATGCTGCCTATTGGTGACGGTGCCAAATTTACCGGCGTTGTCAATGTTCTGGAAAACAAGGCTTATTCCGGAAAGGGCAAGGATCTGAAAGAAGTTCCCGTTCCCGCCGACATGGCTCCCGCCATTGAAAATGCATTGGCAGAGATTACCGAGGCTGCCGCTGAAGCCGTGGATGAGCTGCTTGAAAAATACTTTGAAGAGGGCGAATTGAGCCACGAGGAGATTCTGCAGGGCTTCAGTGCCGGCATGAAGAGCGGCTCCATCGTCCCTGTTGTTCCCGTTTCCGCAATTACAGGCGTTGGCGTTGCTAAGCTGTTGGACGTTATGAGCGCCTATCTTCACTCCCCCGAAGAAGCTTCCTATACCGGCATCAATCCCAAGAACGACGAAGAAGTTACCCGCAACGGCAAGGCAAACGATCCCTTCTCCGCATTCGTTTTCAAGACCATTGCCGACCCGTTCGTCGGCAAGCTGAGCATGCTTCGCGTATGCAGCGGTACACTGACCGGCAGCACTTCTCTGTATAACAGCAGCTGCGAAAAAGCTGAAAAAGCAGGCGGACTGTTCCTGCTGCGCGGCAAGAACCAGCTGAGTGCTTCCCAGGTAAACGCCGGTGATATCGCTGCGCTGAGCAAGCTGCAGTACACCAATACCGGCGATACGCTTTGCGATGCTGCGAACCCTATCCG
>CAVFPH010000044.1:0-18296 GCA_963624325.1 bacterium | reverse complement strand
CGTTTCTACAACGCCATGATTCACCCGCTTGAAGGCTACACCGTCAAGGGCATCCTGTGGTATCAGGGAGAGGCAAACGTCTCCTGGCCGGAGGATTATCAGCAGCAGTTTGCCGCCTATGCCGAAATGTACCGCGAAAAGTTCCGCAATGCGGAGCTGCCGATTATCGTGATGCAGCTGCCGCAGTATGACTGGGACAGCTATATCGATTTCCGCATTACCCAGTGGGAATTGATGGATCAAATCGATGATGTATACGTGGTTTGCGGCATCGATCTGGGCGACCCCGACAACATCCATCCCACCGACAAGTATCCCTTTGGCGAGCGCGCCGCCGGCGCTGCGCTGGAAAAGGTGTATGGTCTTGCCGCGGTGGAGGGCAAAGCCTACGGCCTGTCCCCCTACATCAGCGATGTGCAGCTGACGGATGAAGGCATCCTGATTACCGTGTCCAATGCCCAATCGATTACTGGTCCGGATGAAATCGAAGGCTTTATGGTTATGGCCGACCGCCGCTGGTACGAGGTAAGCGCGCAGATTGTCGGCAATCAGATTCTCGTCAGCTGCGACAGGGAAAATGTGACTTACATCAGCTATCTGCAGGATTCTTCCTTCCCCGATATGGAGTTCGTATACAACGAGTACGGCCTGCCGCTTGCGCCGCTGTCCTATACCAAAGTGAAATAACGGCTGAATCGACCGACAGCAAAGCTCCCATCCGTTTTTCTTGAATGGGAGCTTTTTTTGTGTGTGCTTGATTATTTGCTTAATGTGCGCAGATGACGCAGAAAATCCGGGCTTTGCAGGGTATCCAGGTCAATCACATCAATCCCCAGTTCCATGGCGCGGTGCCGCATGGGGGCGCGTCCGCGCTCGGCCGTGACAATGGCGGCGCGGGCAATCTGCCCGCCGAACCGATCCCGCAGGATGGCCAATTCGTTCAGGGCCTCGGTTTTGACATCGCAGGTTTTGCAGCTGATAAAGACGGGGCGCACGCCGCAGGTGGCCATCACGTCAATCTCATTGGTCACGGCATCGGGCTGGTTGGCGCCCTGCCAATCCACCACAACGCTGGTGCGCACATCATCAAACACGCCCAGGCTGCGGCAGGACTGATACACATGCAGTTCCAGCGCGCTGCCGATATCCCGCAGCCAGCTGCGGATCTGCGCATCGCGGAAGGCAAAGCTGACGCCCTCCGTTTCGCTCACCGAAAGATCCTCAATCAGCCCCGCATCCCGCATATCATACAAGGCAGAAGCATTTGCCTGGATGCGTCCGCCCTGCGGTGCTTTCACCTGATATGCGCCCTTCGCAGATAAATCATGATGCCCTTCCTGGCTCTGCGAAACGCGCTGGATATAGGTCACAATGGCATGCCACTGACGGCGGTATTTCATGTATATGCGGTAAAGCGCGGGGATAACATCCTCATAGCGTTCCAGCACGGCATTGTCCACGCGGCCCGTGCGCATGGCTCCGCCGGCCATCAGGAAACAGTCTTCCACATGAAGCCGTACCCGGCAGGGCAGGTTGTGCGCAAACGCGGCAGAGCGGATATCAAAAAAGGTATTGCGCTTGCGGCTGTACGTGAACACCGGCACATTCGTGTCTGCGCAGAACAGACCCGCAGCAAAAAGCGCTGCGTCCGTCCCGCCCGATATATCCAGTGCGCAGTCCGGATAGCGGGATGCAGCCTCACGCAAATGCTTTTCGACATCGGAGGCATCCAGCAGACTGGCGGTGACAAACTCCAGTTCTGCCTGCACGCCGCGATGGACAAAATACTCCCGCAGCTTCTGATGCAGGCGGGTATCCCTGCCGATTTCGGGCGGACAGATAAACACCGTGCGTTCGGGCCTGAACACCTCGGTGCTCAGCACATTTTCCAGCGGTCGTTCGTCATAGAGTTCAATCAGGGTTTTCATATGCATTCATCCTCCCGCTGTCATGATAAATCCGCATCGGCAAAAATGCAAGCCCCGCCGCCTTGCATCATCCGCAAAATTACTTCTGCTCCATCATCTTTTTCAGTTTATTGCGGTCCAGCTTCATCGTGGGGGTATGGGGCAGCTCCTCCAGATGAACAAACACATCGGGCAGCATATAGCGCGCCAGACGCTCACGCAGACTGTTTTTGATGGTCTTTTCATCCAAATCGCCGGTAAAGAAGCACCACAGCTTTTCGCCGTCAAACAGCACGCACCCCTCTTTCCAGCCCGGCACCTGCTGAAGCGCCGCCTCAACCTCGCCGATTTCCATGCGGTAGCCCATGTGCTTAATCTGCGTATCCCGCCGTCCAAGCACCATCAGCTGACCGTCCGGGCGGATATAGCCGATATCGCCGCCGCGGAAAAAGCGCTCCTGCCAGCCGCGGTTCATCGGGTCAATGGTCCACGCCGCCGCCGTCCTTTCGGGGTCACGGTGGTATCCGCCGGCAATCCACGGGCTGGATACCAGCATTTCGCCGGGTTCTCCCTTGGGCAGTTCGTCGCCGTTTTCGTCCGCAAAGCAGATATGCACCAGGGAAAACGGCTTGCCGACGGGCAGCCTGTCCCCCGCCTGATGGTTCTTTTCCACCTTGCCCACCGCCACGGAGAACATTTCCGTGCTGCCGTAAAAATGCCACCAGTCCGCGTTCGGCGTGGCGTCCATCCAAACCTTCAAGGGTGCCCACGGCATGGATTCTCCGCTCATGATACCCCACCGCAGGTTCGGCAGGCAGCCGGGCGTCAATACGCCGGCATTCACCACGCTGATAAAGCTGGAGGGTGTCATGCACAGTTCGGTAATATGATGCTCATTCAGGCCGGCAATCAGCTTTGCCGGGAATGTCAAAACGCCCGCAGGCAGCAGATAGACCGTTGCACCCAGCGCGATGGGCGGGAAAATTTCCAGGATCGAATTTGCATAGAAAAACGGCGACTGATTGGCCAGGATGGTATCTTCCGTCAGCCCGTATACATCAATGGTTGCCTCCGTCCAATGCAGATAGCTGAAATGCGTTTGAATGGATCCCTTGGGGATGCCCGTAGAGCCCGATGTATACAGGATGGACATGGGGTCATACACGCAGCTTTGCTCCCTGATTTCGGCAAGGCGCGCATCATCGGCATCGGTTTCCTCGGCTGCCTGATAGGAAAGCATCGGAATACCTTCAATTCCGCAGGCCGTCAGTGCCTTTTCGCCCCGTGCGTCAACCAGCGCTGCCGCAGGGGCAAGCAGCTTAAGCATCATGTGCAGGCGCTCGGGCGGCATGGAAATATCCATGGGCGCATAGGCACAGCCCGCATAAAGGGTGCCAAGCATCGCCGGAATGTTGCGGATGCTGCGCGCATCCAAAAGCAGCGCAACGGGGGTTCTGGGCGTTGTGTGCTCTGCCAGGCAGGTGCCGATCCGCCGGGCTTTGTCCATCAGCCGGGCAAAGCTCAGGCTTTCATGGTCGTCGTAAAAGGCCGTTTTATTCGGCAGACGCTTGGCGGTTTCCTCAAGGTATTCCAGAATGTTTGCTTTCATTCTTTGGCTCCTTTCAGTCCTGCTGATTCAAAGAACGGATATTGCTCATACCATATTTCGGCGCATGTGTCATAGGATTCATAATAAGGGTCGCCGCGGTGATCGGGCAGTTCAGCCGTCTCTTTCAAATCGGATGCCAGCCGTCTTGAAAGCGTGATGCTTCCCTTTACGTTCAGGTGCTGCCAATCGGCAAAGTCGGAGGAATACCGCAGGCCATAGCGCATATCGGGGTCATTGTAGTTGATGCCTTCAATGCCGTACTTTTCCGCAACGGCCCACAAAGCATTGTAATACATGTGGTCATTGGCATAATCCGGGTTCGGGAAGCCGATCAGCCACATTTCAATGCCTTCTTCCTGCACCAATTCAAAGATCATGCGGGCATATTTTTCTTCACGGTCATTCAGGTTTCTCTTCACGCTGTTCCACGTTACGGATGGGCGCTGATGGCTTTCGATTTCGTCGCTTTCGATGTATCCCTTCCAGCTTGATCCGCGTCCGCCGTTATCGGGCGGAAAACGGAAATCATCCGCCGTCACCCTGGAGTAGTTGCTGTGAACCTGCGGAAGCCCCAGGATGTAATCCCATGCGTCCTGCGGACTCTCCACGCAGGCCATGATCGCCCCGATGCGGTTCTCCGCCCCGCGGATGCCATAGGTGGACAGGATGGTACGGCCGCGTTTGGAATAATCCTGCGTATAGATGGCAGGCTTTGCATCCAGCAGAATGACCTTGGGATGCTGCGTTTTCAAGGCTTCCTTGATCTGATAATAGCTGACCCAGAAAGGCTGCTCCGCGCTGCACAGATCATAGGATGCAATGCCGTATTCCCGCCAAAGCACGTTGGTGTTTACCCCCGCATAGGCCAGGGATGTGCCAACCACCAGCACATCAACGGAATTTTCGGGCTGCCGATACAAATTGACCATGGCGCAGATGCCGTAATCGTACTTGGGGGTCAGCACATAATTAGCATAGGACAGTGTCAGGACGGCGATCACGGCAAAGCAAATCAGCCGCAGCCAAAAACCAAGCAGCTCTTTTCGGCGCGAAATATTCCGCTCTGCCATGCTTTCTCCCCCCTTTTTCTAAAACTGCGTATACAGGAATGCCGCGCCGTCATAGCCGGCACCGTATATGCCGAAAACCAGGACGGCCGTCAGCAGCGCCAGCAGGACGATCCAGCGGATCAGGCAGAATGACTTTGCCAGCCTGCCGCACACATCTATTTTGTGTTCACAAAGGATCTCAACAATCAGCACAACGACGCAGCCGATTCCGGCAATCAGCCATTCCAGCGGCTGCATCACCCCGGCTGCAAGGGCGGAAAATTCGGCAAAGCTCCAGGCCTTAAACGTTCCCCGAAGCAAAGAAAATCCTTGGGTCGGGGACATGGTAAAGGCAAAGTACTGCGCAAGCAGGATCATCATCCACGTGCGCACCAGCCGAATGCCCGTCATCCAGCCGCCCTTGGGCAGCTTTAATGCGGTGCGCATTTTCTTCCACACAGGCTCCAGCAAAAGGGATGCTGCCATCACAATGCCGAAATAGGCGCCGTAAATCACGGCATTCCAGCTGGCCATATGCCATATGCCGATCAGGACGAACACGCAGATCGTCGCAAGTGCGCCGGGAACGGCCCGTCCCGTCTGCCTGCCAAGGTGCTTTATGCTGATCTTGGTCAGCTCAACGCCCGCGCGCGAGGTAATCAGCGGATACAGCAGATAGGAGCGGAACCATGCCCCCAGTGTAATATGCCATCTGCGCCAATAATCCGCCACGCTTTTAGCAAAGAATGGACGGCGGAAATTCTCCGGCAGGTTGATGCCAAGCATTCGAGACAGCCCGCGCACAACATCCATGCCGCCCGAAAAATCCATGTACAGGCGGATGGTGTAGAGCACAACGCCGCCCAGGATAAACCATCCTGGCAGATCGCTGCCGCCAAGGAGCGCATTTGTCGTAACGGCCAGGCGATCCGCAATCACCATCTTCTTAAAGTATCCCCACATCAGCAGCTGAAAGCCCGATGCAAAATTCTCGGGTGAAAAACGGCTGCCGCCAAAAAGCTGCGTGCCGATATCCTTCCAGGTGGAAATCGGGCCTTGGCTCAGCTGTGAAAAATAGCCGACAAACAACCATGCCTTCAACGGATTTTTCTGTGCCGGCGCTTTTTGGCGATATACGTCAATCAGATATCCCGCCGATTGAAATGTATAATAGCTCAGCCCCAGCGGCAGAATCAGCTCCGCCCCCGATAGGGAGGGATAGTATTTCAGGAAGGCCATCGTGCCCAAATCCAGCGTCAGCAGCAGCGCCAGCAGCCACCGCTTTTTAAAGCGGCTCAGCAGCAAAGCGCCGCCCCACATCAGCAGCGCAGCGGCTGTCAGATGCGCAAGGCTTTGCCAGCCCGAAAAATAGACAAAAGCAGCGCTTCCGGCCAGCAGAGCCAGCCAGCGGATTTTCAGCGGCAACAGATAATAAACCGCAATTACAATCGCTGCCAACGCCAGAAATTCAAACGATAAGATGCTCACGCTCTGCCTCCTGTTTCAGGGCGATCCGATCCAGCTTGCCGCTTCCGGTACGGGGCAGCTGCTCCCTGCGAAGCAAAATATCGGGCAGCATATATTTGGGCAAAGCTGCCTTGATCGCCTGCTTCACGGCCTTTTCATCGGTGCTGCCGGTGTAGGCCGCAATGATTTTTCCCCGCTTAGCATCATAGAGGCAGCAGGCAAGCGCAACACCCGCTGCGTTTTGCAGGGCACACTCGATTTCGCCCAGCTCTATGCGGTATCCGCTGCGCTTAATTTGACTGTCCCGACGGCCCAAAAACATCAGCTCTCCCTTGTCGTTGTAAGCCCCCATATCCCCTGTCCTGTAGATTTTTTCGGGAATCTGCGGGCGCAGCGGGTTTTGGACAAAGGCTGCCTGCGTTTTTTCGGGCGCATTGTAGTAGCCGGGTGACAGGCATGTGCCCGAGACGCAGATCTCCCCTTCAATCAAATCAATGCGGGTATTGGCGCACGGAAAACCGATCGGCAGGGAATCGGTATCGGCAAAGTCACGATCCACCCGATACCATGTGCATACATCGGTAATTTCGGTAGGGCCGTACATGTTTACGTAGTCCGCATCGGGAAATGCGCGCTTCCATTGGTTCAGGGCAGCGCAGGGCATTACCTCTCCGCAGAAGAAAATGCGCTTCAGTGCGGGTTTATCACACGTATCCCATACGTTTGCCCCCGCAAGCGCCGCAAGGGCGGAAGGCACCCAAAAGATCGTATCGATCTTTGCCTCCGACAATCGCCCCAGCAGGCGCTTGGGGAACAGAAAATCGCTCCGCGGGATCAGATACAGGCTGCCCCGCATCCGCATGGTGCAGTAAATATCCAATACGGAATTATCAAAATAGAACGGTGCCTGGCTGCCGAACCGCACGCCAAGCGGCAGCTTCAGGGCATCGCACGCCCATTCGACAAAATCAATGACGCTGCGGTGCGTAATCGCAACGCCCTTGGGGGTTCCGGTTGAACCGCTGGTAAAAAGCACATATAGCAAATCGCAGTCAATGTGCCGTGCCCGCCTTTGGGAAAGCAGTGAGCAATCCCTGCCATCCTCAATATCGGAGCAGCAGAAGCAGGGTACGTCTTCGGCGATACGGTGGGCAATATCCCGAAATTTGTCCTCATACAAGATCGCGGCAGGCTGCAGCGTGCGGGCAATCAAAAGCATCCGCGCTTCGGGCATGCTGGAATCCAGCGGCGTATAAAAGCACCCCGCATATACCGTGCCCAGCATGGCACACAGGCAGTCCGGGCTTTTTTCCATCAGGATCAAAACCGGCGTCTGCTGCGGAATTTTTTCGGCAAGATATGCGCCGATGCACCGCGCCCGATTTCGTACATCCTGCCGGGAATATGCAGCTCCCGGCTGTTCAAAGGCAATGCCGTCCGGCGATAAGGCACAGGCTTCTTCCAGCCAGTCCAATACGTTCCGTGTGCTCATTTTCCCTGATATTTGCGTACCATCGCAAGCATGGCTTCGGCGCTGTTGAAGTTTTCGGGTTCAATTTCGCCGGCGGAAATACGAACATCAAATGCATCGTCCAACGCGGCGATGATCTGCGTTAAATCCAGCGAATCAATCAAGCCGTCATCCACCAGATTTTTTTCGTTTTCAAAATCCACGTCATCCCGGATCTGGGACAATTCCCCCAGCAATTTTTCCATATCATTCATAGCGTGCAGCACTCCTTTATCCATGTCCTTTCCGCAAGGACGAGGCACCTCGTCCCTCTGGAAAAGCCATTCGGGAGGAGGAGCGTTGTTGGCGCTCCTCCTCCGATGCCGGCTATATTACAGATTGATGCGCTTTTGCGTTTCGGGATCAAACAGATGCAGTTTGGCAAGGTTGGGCGTAAGCAGCAGTTCCTTTTCGGCAGGCGCGTTCTCTCCCGCGTACTTGAACACAACCACTTTTTCGCCGATGCGGACGTAAATCAGGTACGCATCGCCCAGCGGCTCAATGGAGTCCACATGTGCGGAGATGGCATTGACACCCTGGCCGCACAGTTCGAAATCGGAAGGACGAATGCCCAGATCCACTTTCTTGCCGACATAAGGCTGCATTTCCGCGGTCGCCGGGATATGCAGGGTGAAAGAGCCCGCATCCAGCACCAGGGAATTCATCTCCTGCTTCACATTGCAGGGGAAGATATTGATCTGCGGCGTGCCCAGGAAACCGGCAACAAACTCATTGGCGGGATGATCATACAAATCATTGGGCGTACCCTGCTGCATGATGTGGCCTTCGTTCATCAGAACGATATGATCCGCCATGGTCATGGCCTCGGTCTGGTCATGGGTTACGTAAATGGTGGTAATGCCCAGCTGTTCCTGGATCTTTTTCAACTCGTAGCGAACCTGATCACGAAGCTTGGCATCCAGGTTGCCCAGCGGCTCATCCAGCAGGAAAACCTGCGGGTCACGTACCAGGGCACGGCCCAGGGCCACACGCTGACGCTGGCCGCCGGAAAGCTCCGCCGGGCGGCGATCCAGCAGATTCTGGATGGACAGCATGTTTGCCATGTAGTTCACGCGCTTTTCGATCTCTTCCTTCGGCGCTTTCTTGGTTTTCAAAGCAAAGGACATGTTTTCCCGCACCGTCATATTGGGATACAGTGCATATTCCTGGAAAACCATGGCGATGTTGCGCTCTTGCGGCGGAACGAAGGTTTTGTCCTTGCCTTTTCCGGCAGCCGAGGTCATCACATCATTACCGAAACGGATTTCGCCGTTGGCGGGATGCAGCAGGCCGGCGATGCAGTGCATGGCGGTGGACTTGCCGCAGCCGGAAGGTCCGAGGAAGACGCAGAATTCGCCGTCTTTGATTTCAAGATTCAGCTTGTCCAGTACATAGGACTTGCCCTTGTTGTAGCTCACGCTGAGATCTTTGATTGAAATGTTAGCCATGTTGTATTACCTCCCGAAGCCTTCCGTTTCGATACCGTAGCCGTACTCATACAGCGGGTTTTCAATATCCTTGGGCAGATCC
The DNA here is from genome assembly GCA_963624325.1 of bacterium. Lineage (GTDB taxonomy): Bacteria > Bacillota > Clostridia > Christensenellales > Aristaeellaceae > SFMI01. The sequence goes on along the minus strand of CAVFPH010000044.1, from coordinate 9,224 downwards.
TCGCGCTGAGCAAGCACCTGATCCATGGAAGCGGGAATCTGGAAGGGCAGTTTGCCGGTGATGGCATTCTCACCAAAGAGCGTATCGGCAATCGCTTCCGCGCCGCTGGTGACGCCGGGACGGTACACAAGCAGCACGCTGTCGGAAGCTTCTGCGATGGGGGTGAGCACGTAGGCGCGGTTCATCACCACAACGGACACCACGTTGGCACCCGCCTGCTTGAGGGCAGTTACCAGCGCCTGCTGATCTTCGGGGAACTCCAGGGTGGCCGTGCCCCACGCAGGCTCATGCGTGCCGCTCTTTTCGCCGACGATCACAACGGCAGTCACGCCGGACAGATCGGCGGGAACATCGGCAGCTTCCGCAATGTAGGTCACATTTTCGGCACCCGCCTTGGCCTGCAGGGCTTCCAGGATGGTCGTGCCCTTGATTTCCACAGGCTCTTTGGCGGTCCAGCCGCTGTTGAGGCAGCGCAGGTCGGTAGCCAGAGAACCGGCCACTACAAACTGCTTACCTTCAAGGGAAGCGGCATTTTCATACTTGACCAGGGTAAAGGACTTGGCGGCAGCTTCCTTGGCAACCTCGCGATGGGCCTCGCTGCCCAGGACATCGGCGGCCTTTTCTTCATCCACATAGGGATTCTCGAACAACCCCATCTCGAACTTGGCAATCAGGATGCGGCGGCAGGCATCGGTCAGCCGTTCTTCATCCACTTCGTTTACCAGCTGCTTGGTGGAGCGCACACCGGCGCCGCCCAGGATATCCGCGCCGGCATTGGTGGCGCCTACAAAGTTAAGGCCCCAGTCCGTCTGGATGATGCCGGTGTAGCCCAGCTCATTGCGGAGCAGATCGGTCATAACGGCAGCGCTCTGGTCGGCGGAATTCTCAACGGCATCGCCGCCCAGATAGGGCACGGTGGAATAACCATAGGGCATCACGGCAGCCACGCCGGCTTCCATGGCAGCCTTGAAGCCTGCCAGATGCAGTTCGATCGAATCGGCGGAAATGGTCAGCGCAGTGCCGTCCACGCCGTCGGTTTGAGCACCGGCACCGGGGAAGTGCTTGACGGTGGCCATGACGGAGTCGCTTGTCAGCTTGCTGCCGTTCTGCAGGGTCTGCACGGCAATGGTGATCAGCTTCTGAACAACCTCGGTATCCTCGGAATAGCACTCCTGGTTGCGGCCCCAGCGGGGATCGGAAATCAGGTCGGCATCGGGAGAAAGCGCCATGCGCACGCCGACTGCCATCAGCTCTTCCTTGAGTACCTCATAGTACTTTTCGGTCAGCTCGGCATCATTTGCAGCGCCCAGGTTGATTTCATCGGGCAGGTAGGTGGCGTCCTTCACAAAGGCGGCACCGGCCTCGGTATCCATGGAGAAGATCACGGGAATGCCCAGCTCGGAGCTTTCGGACAGTTCCTGGATTTCGTTTGTCAGCACAGCGGCATTCTGCGCGCTGCCCAGCACCTGGGCTTCGCTTTCCGCTTCTTCTTCGTCTTCTTCGTCCTCATCCTCTTCGGATTCGTCCGCTTCAAAGGCATATTCATATACCAGTGCGAAGCCGACATTGTCCTTGGAGAACCAGGTATCCTTCTTGGTTACCAGCGTCAAGTGAACCATCTGAGCCGCCTTCTGCGTGGCGGTCATCATGGAGAGCAGGTTTTCCGCGCGCTCTTCCGCCGACAGGCGCCAGTCCTCATAGGGATCCAGTTCGCCGTTGTCATTGAGGTCCTTAAACTGATAGCCGTCTACTTCGATGATATCCTTCACCTTGGCCGTCAGCACGGGCTGCTCTGCGGTCTCCTGCGCCATCGCAGGCAGGACGCTCAGGGCCAGCAGCATTGCCATTGCCAGGGAAGCGATGCGTTTGATTGCCTTCATTTGCATTTTCTCCTTTCTGCATTAGGAAGCGGTCACAGCGCCGCTCATCTGGCCGCTGATCAGGTATTTGCCCATAAAGATGTAGAGCACCAGCACGGGCAGCGCCAGGATCAGAGAGCCGGCCATCTGGACGTTAAATTCTGCGGCCATGGTGCCCGCAAGCTCGTTCAGGGCGATGGTCGCGGGCTTGGAATCGTAGCCGCCCAGTACCAGGGCAAAGAGCATTTCGTTCCAAATGGACGTGCACTGGAATACAAAGGTGGTGATGGTGGCGATCATGGTATTGGGCAGGACGATCTTGCGGTAAATCTGCCACATGCCGTTGCCGTCAATCATCGCCTGACGGATCAGGGCATCGGGCACATCGGCGTAATAGCCGCGCATCATGACCGTGCACATCGGCATGCCGAATACCGAGTGAACCAGCACCAGACCCCACACGTTATCGTAAAGGTCCAGGCGGTTAATGGTCTGCAAAAGGGGAATCAGGATTGCCTGGAAGGGCAGGTAGGTAGCTGCCACCAGGGCAATAAAGAATACGTTGTTGAGCTTAAACTTCCACTTGCTCAGCGCGTAGGCGCAGATAGAACCCAGGAAAACGGATCCCGCAGCGCCGAAGATCGTTACCACCAGGGATGTCAGCAGCGGCATTCCCAGCTCCTCCATGGCGCTGGCATAGCCTTCAAGCGTCCAGGCAGAGGGCGGGGTGATGGGCGTTGTGGTCATAACCTCGCTGTTTGTCTTAAAGCTGGTCATCACCGTGCCCCAGAAAGGCAGCATATAGAACACCAGGAAGGCAGCCATGATCAGGTAGTACACAATGTGCAGCACGGTCATGTGCCAACGGGGCTTAATGCGGATGGTCTGCGCCTGCTGACCGGCCTTGCTGCGCTCGATGTTCATGTTGTTATCCATCACGCTTTCCTCCTGTTCGTCCAATATGTCAGCGGCAGAATCAGCACAAGCACCAGCGCCAGCAGGAAGCAGCTGATAGCCGCAGAGTAGGCGAAGTTGTTGCTCTGGAAGGCCTCATTGTACATCCAGATCGGCAGCGTCCAGGCAGAGGACGTGGTGTAGCCGACCAGGGATACGATAAAGTCAAAGGAGCGAAGCGCGTACATGGCAAGGATGGTAATGCAGCTGCCCATGGCGCCCTTGAGCTGGGGAATGATCAGCTTCCAGTAAATGCGGGGCATATACGCGCCATCCAGCTTGGCCGCGTTGATGACGTTGACGGGCACGTTCTTGATGGCTGCCAGGAAGATGACAGCCACATAGCCTGAGAACTGCCATACCATGGCGATGATGACGGAGAGCATGATGGTGCTGTTGCTGGAAGCCCACATCAGATGGCCTTCCTTCATCGCGGCGGATACATTCACGCCCAGGATGCTCAGAAAGCTGTTGAGCACGCCGCCGGTGGGACGGTACATATAGGCCCACACCGTGCCCGTTACCACAAAGGACAGGGCAAATGGAAGCAGGATCAGCGTGCGGAACACCGCCGTGCCGCGCAGTCCCTGATCCATGATCAGGGCAAGGCCAAGGCCAAGCAGCAGGCACAGGGGAATCAGGCAGAACAGAAGCAGCGTGTTCTTCAGCGCAGGCCAGAAGTTGTTGCTGTTGAACATCTTCACGTAGTTGCCAAAGCCGCCCCAGCCGTAGCTGGCTTCCAGATCGCCCGCCTCCCAGTCGGATACGGACACCCACAGGTTCCATCCCAGCGAGACATACACAAAGTATATCAGCAGTGCGGCGGGAATGCAAATCCAGATCAACGGATGCTTTTTCAAGAAATTATGAATCGGCGCAACCGTCTTGGGGACAAAGTGCAGAAGAACTTCATAGAGCAGGATCACGCCCAGGATAATGGCACACGCAAGCCAGAACCCGCCGCGATCCTCAAATGTCATGTAGACAAGGTTATCCAAGAAATCCTGAAACATAGGCAGTACCCTCACTCTGTTATTAGGAGAAAACGGGACGGGCAGGATATTGCCCGTCCCGTCTCTGCGGCCTATTACTGGTCGTAGCTCAGGCCCCAACCATAGTCATACAGCGGATCTTCCAGATCGAAGGAGACATCGCCGGCCTGGTTGTTAACGGATTCCATATCCCTGGGGAACTGCATGGGGGTCTTGCCGGTGGGGTTGTTCAAGCCAAACAGCGTTTCCGCGATGGCGATACCGCCCTGCTGGCCGGGATAGTAGGCTTCCAGAATTGCGTTGGTGTTTTCATCGCACCAGGTCAGGATGTAGGGACGGCCGCCGGTTACAACGGTGATGATCTGGCCGTTCGTGTTTGCCTTTACGGCTTCCAGGATCTCCTGCTGGGTAGCGGTGATTTCCAGGGTGTCATAGCCCCAGGCGGGGTCATGCTGATAGCTGGGTTCGCCGACGGATACGATGACAACATCGGCAGTCTTGGCTGCCTCGGTGATCGCAGCGACATCATCGGCAATGTAGGTAACGGTGTCGTTCTCGCCTGCGTACTCGGCAATTGCCGCGGCGATGGTCAGGCCTTCCTGCTCAGAGGACCAGCCGCCGACCAGGCTTGCCATGTCGCCCGCGCGGGGGCCGCAAACCAGGATGTTCTGGCCGGCGTTGGCGGTAAGGGGCAGGGTGCCGTCGTTCTTGAGAAGGGTCATGCACTTCTCGGCAGCTTCCAGGTTGACCTTGGTGTGCTCTTCGTTGCCTACGAAGGAAACGGCGTAGTCAACATCGCAGTAGGGATTCTCGAACACGCCCAGTTCGAACTTGGCCTTTACAATGCGGGTAGCGGCGGCAGTCAGGATGTCTTCATCGATCTTGCCTTCGGCAGTCAGCTCTTCCATCTGGTCGATCAGACGGATGGACTCGCCGCCGATGCCGTCTACACGGCTCTGGGTAACGCCGATGATGATGGCTTCCTCATCGGAAACTTCTTCGCCGGTCATGGTGCCGCGGCCTTCCTGAATGGCCCAGATCATGCCCCAGTCGGTCTGGATGATGCCGGTGAAGCCCAGCTGATCACGCAGCAGATCCTGCAGGGCGGCGGAGGAACCGATGGCGCTGTTTTCCATATCGATGGCCAGCGGCACGGAGTAGTAGGGCATTACGCTGCCGACATTCACTTCAAGTGCGGCGTAGTAGGGCTTCAGGTGAATCTGAAGGGTTTCTTCATCGGATACGATCGGGGAGGTGTCCTTGCCGTCCATCTGCGGGCCGGCACCGGGGAAGTGCTTGATGCAGGCGACGATGCCGTCGCTGTTGAGGCCGTCTTCACCGTTCTGGAACGCGACGATCTGTGCGCGAACCATCTGGGTAACAAGGTCGGGATCCTCGCCGAAGGTTTCCATCACGCGGCCCCAGCGGGGTTCGGAGGCGATATCGGCTTCGGGAGACAGGGTCATGCGCACGCCGATGGCGATATGCTCATCGCGGGCAATCTCTGCCAGGCGGGTAACCAGGTCTTCATCGCGGGTAGCGGCCAAGGCAAGGTTATGTCCGGTAACGGTTGCGCCGGATACATAGGACAGGCCGTGTACGGAGTCCATGGATACCAGCACGGGCACGCCCAGACGGCTGCTTTCGGCGTACTCCTGCACGGTGTTCATGGTTTCGGCGGCGGTCTGTACGCTGCTGAGCTCACGGATCAGCAGCATGCCGATGCCGTAATCGGTGCAGTACTTCTTCAGGTAGGGAGCGATCTTGCCGTCCGAACGGGGCAGGTAGGTGGGATGCTGCATCTGGGCGATCTTCTCGCGCACGGTCATCTGGGATACCAGATCAGCCGCGCGGGTTTCCGCATCCTGACGCCAGTCTTCGTAAACATCCAGGGTGCCGTTGCCGTTCAGGTCGATGAACTGATATCCGTCCGCCTCAATGATGCTCTTTACGTGGGGATTGAGCACCGGCTGCTCATACTTGGTCTCTTCGGCCATTGCCTGGGGCACCATGCTGCCGGCCAGCATCAATGCCGCCAGCAGGGATGCGCCGCGCTTCATCAGCTTATTAGTCAACAAGGTTCCAATCTCCTTTCACGCTGGACTCCTTCATGATGTCCACAATCTTCTTGGCAAAGTACTCGGGGTTATGGTCGCTTGAAGTTGCAAATTCCTGAATCTGGGTCTGCAGGCTGGTGGATGCCGCCCAAGGCAGCGCCGTGCCGTGCGTGAAGCTGGGATATACCTTGGTGGTCTCAGCCGTCAGCTCGTTCTTGAACGCCAGGGTCAGTTCGCAGTAAGTATCATCGGAGGTATCGTTGTAGGGAGAGATGCTTTCCTTCAGCTTGGAGAAAGCAGCCTGCACCTCGTTGGTGGAAACGTTGTAGGCCCACTTGACGCCCGCTTCCACATCAGCACTGTCGTTGCTGACTACAAAGCCGTCAATGCACATGCCGAACCATCCGTCCGTGCCGGGGAAGGTGAATACGCCGTAATCCTCGCCGTAAACCTGATCCATGCTGGTCATCAAAGGCTGCATCCAGGCGCCCATGATCTGCATGGCATAGGTGCCGGCAACAACCTGGCCGGAAGCCTCATACCAGTCGCGGCTGCTGTGGTCGGGGGCAACATACTCCATCAGCTTTGCATAGGTGGTCAGCACTTCGGTTACGGCATCCTGATCGTAGATGCCGTTGATGAAGTCTTCATAAAGCTGGGGATCGGTGCCCATCATGATGTTTTCAAACACCTGGCAGGCAGGCCAGCCCTTGCGGTCGCCCAGATCCAGCGGATATTCGCCGTCGGGCATCTTGGAGGCCAGCTCATCGCAGATCGCCCAGAACTCGTCCCAGGTGATGTTTTGATGGTCGGGAATCTCCACGCCGTACTTTTCAAATACGTGGATGTTGTAGAAGATAACGTTGGTCTTGTGAATGCCGATGGGCACAATGTACTTGTTGCCGTCGGAAGCCGTGCACAGCTCTTCCAGTCCGGGCAGGGCACGCTCGCTCAGGTTGGCATACTCCCAAACCTGGTTCAGGTTCAGCAGCATGTTGCTGTTCAGGTAAGGTTCGATTTCCATGCCGGGGTGAGCCTGGAAGGTTTCGGGGCTCTTGCCGGCCTGCTGCAGTACCTTTACCTTCATAACCATGGCACCGCCGGCGCCGCCGGGGATGGCGTTGGACTTGGCCTTTACGTTGGTGTAGGTGTCGGCAAAGCCCTTTACGACGCTTTCGATGGCATCCTTCTCGCCGCCTGCCGTCCACCAGTGATACACGTTTACCGTGCCCTTTTCATCGGTGGCCTGCAGGATCGCGGGGATATCCATGTCATCCGCGTTTTTCTTTTCGTTCTTTTTCGCTGCCAGTGCGGTCACGCTGGTCATGGCCAGCACGCCGGTCAACAGCAGTGCAGCGATTCTCTTCAGCTTCATTTCTTATCTCCCTTTAGTCTACAAAGGTCAGGGTAGCCCACAGGCTGGGGTTGTTGTCAGCATCGTGCATTTCGGGCTTGCGCTCGCGGCCTTCGATGTTGGCAGAGTACTGCATTCTCAGGCTGTGAATGCCGGGGCAGGGCAGGTCAACGTCCAGAACGGAGAAGTCAAAGCCGATGGTCATGCCGGCAGCGGGAATCAGCTGAGCGATGTTGTCGTTGCTCAGGTTATGCAGGGGGATTTTGCTTTCCCAGATGAAGCCGTCATCCGTGCTGGCGATTGCCGCTTCATAGTCATCGAATACCACTTCATCGCCGTACTCGCCCTGGGTTTCCCAGCCCAGGTTGTCCTCGATCATGTCGCGGTCGATGTAGTTGAAGAACTCATAATCGTTCTTGTAGCCGTAAGCGCTCTGCACGATGCGCCAGTCGGTGGCGGTGTAAGCCGTGCGGTCGGGATCGGCGTTCGGATCGGTGGACAGGAAGAATATCACGGCATCCAGTTCATCCAGCGGGAAACCTTCGCGGTACACCAGGGGGGTGTCATCCACAATCTTCATGGCAATGTAGAGATTTTCCTCATCCCACATCACATACACTTCCATGGAGCAGTCTTCTTCGCCGTCCCAGTGCTCAATCTGGTCGATGATCTGGGAGCTTTCGTTGATCTTGAGGCACTTTGATGTATCCCACTCGCCCAGGTCGCCGTCGATAACAACGTCATGAGCCTTGGGGGCTTCCAGGTTCTTATCGGCATAAGCCAGCGCCGTAGCGGAGAAGCTGAGCACGAGGATCAATGCCAACACGAGAGCAGTAACTTTTTTCATAGTCGTTTCCTCCTTCACATGACAGATGCGGGCCTATCCCGCTGATTGCACATGTATTGTAACAAGTCAAGCCCCGTTATACAAGTTGAGATTCAAAACGCAAAATTGCAAAAATACAGCATAAGACGGCATCCTGGTAATATCCTGCACTTTTCCTATTAAAATCCGGCACAGGTTATCCCCTATTTTTTCTTTAACCTTTCCAAACAGTTTCGTTTTATGCTATAATTTTACATCATCTGCCGGGAGGTTCCGACCATGAAGCTAAGCATCAAAATGGCCCTCATTTTCACCGTTGTCATGCTGGTCTCCCTCTTTATCCTTTCATACAATGCGGGCCAGCTGTCGGTGGAGGGCGCCAATGCCTTCACGCAATCCCGCTTTCAAAACATGAGCGCCACCATCCAAAGGGACCTTGAGCAGGACATTTCCATGATGCAGCTTACGCTGCGGGAGCTGAGCGAAAACACCTCCTTCGTGGCGGCCATCAACCAGATGGTTCGCGATGACAGCGCGGATCAGAAAATGGCAATCGCCTCCAGCAAGGCCGCCATGCAGCAGCTGCTGCAGTCTCCGCTGGTGGATACCTTCTACCGTGTTACATTCTTCACAAGAGACGGCGTTTTTCTGACCACCTATGCCGACCGGGATCACACGCTGACAACGGGATCCGTGGAGGCCAGGGTAAAAATATCCGAGCTTGCATGGCTGGACAAGGCGGACAGTACCTCAGAGCCCATTATTCTCTCCCCCCACGGCGATGTCTTTTCCACCGATGCGAGTGTTCAGGTATACGGCATCATTCAGCAGTTCACCTATCACGGAAATCAGCTGGGCTATATTGAAATTGACAATGAATACAGTGCCCTGCAGCGCATTATGGCTTACGTGGATGATTCCGTTGTCAGTGTGGAAGCGGTCTTTGAGGACGGCTTGCGCCTGTTTGAAAGCCGGGAGGTTACCTGGGAGTGGCCCGACGATCTTGTCGATGGCACCTTTACCGCCGTCACCATGGCAGACGGCAGCAAACGCTCCGTACTGCACACGCGCATCCCTTCCCTGGATCTGCACCTCTACATCAGTCAGGACTACGCTCTCATTGAGGCGTCAGACAGAGCGCAGCAGAAGGAAATGTTCCGCACGGCCCTGATTATCATGGTG
>CAVFPH010000043.1:0-18442 GCA_963624325.1 bacterium | reverse complement strand
AAAGGGCTGCGCGTGGTTGCTGTGCCAGGAGTGCATGGCATGTCCCAGCTCATGAGCCAGGGTGGTTGTGCCGTTGAGATCCTCGGTAAAGTTCATCAGCACATAGGGGTGGGAATCATAAACGCCCCAAGAATATGCGCCGGAATGCTTGCCACGGTTTTCGTATACATCAATCCAATGGTTGTTATAGGCCTCATCCAGCAGCTGCGCATAATGCTCTCCAAGCGGAGCCAGGCCTTTTTTGACCACTTCAAAGGCTTCCGGGTAGGTAAGCTTCATATCAAAGCTGCCCACGATGGGCACGTACAAATCATACAAGTGCAATTCATCCACACCCAGCTGCTTTTTGCGCAGTTCCATGTATTTTTTCATGGCAGGGCGCATGGCTTCAACACCGGTAAGCAGATTATCATATACCGATACGGGGATGCGGTCGGGGAAAAGGGAGGCCTCGATGGCACTGCCGAAGCCGCGTGCGCGTGCGGTAACCACATCACCCTTTACATTATAGCGATAGGTAGCGGCGTAGGTTTGGCGGTAATCGTTGTACAGGTTCATCATCGCCTCGAAAGCACCCTTGCGCGCCTCACGGCAGCGGCTGCGGATCAAGCTTCCGTAAAGCGCGTTGCTCAGCTTTACGGATTTTCCTTCTTCGTCCTTCACCACAGGGAAAGGCATATCCACATCGCTCAGCATGGTATAAACCGCATTGGGCGCGCCCATAATCTCGCCCGTCATTGCCAGCAGGCGCTCTTCCTTGGCAGAAAGCGTATGGGGCTTGCTGCGAAGCAGATCGTCGATAAACACATCGTATTCGCTGAAGTCAGGATCGTTCTTCATATCCAGCAGGGTCTTTTCGGGCAGGGCCAGGAGCTCGGGCTGCAGGAAGGCCGCCGCGCTTTCCGCCTGTGCGGCAAGGCTGCGGGAACGGGTCAATTTATCCTGCGCCTCGCTGTCGCTGCCATCCTGATCCGCATACATTGCGGCATATACCAGCAGACGCTCCAGCAGACGATTTAATGCCATGTAATCGCGGATCGCACCGCGCGGATCCTCCGCCGTATGTCCCTGACGGGCAGACAGCCCGGACACCATGGTCTGCGCCTCCCGGAACAGGTTTTCAAACGTTTCGCTGTTCTCAACTATACTGCTTAAGTCCCACTGATAACGGGGATCCATCTCTTTGCGTGCCTTGGGTTCCTGCATGGCTGCATCCTCCATTTTGTTTTTCGTTTTTCCATGCCATTGTAGCACGGTGCAGTGCGCCTTGCAAGCATGAATGCAGGCAAAGCAGCGAAATCCCGCTGTCGGATCTGCGGAGCATATTTGCAAAATACCAATATATTTGCACTTTCAAGGAAAGTATGCTACCATAACATCGGTCAAAGGGAATGCCGATGTGTCCGAATTTGGGAAGCATTTTCGGCACTTATCCCGCAAAAGGAAAGGATCGTGGCATCTGAGCATGGCCAAACTGATGAAGTCGATTGCCGTCTTTTCTCTGATTATCACAGTTATCCTCGCTGTTTTGTATGTAAAAACAAGAACTGCCGTGCTGCTTTCGCTGGCCATCACATTCGGCACGACTTTTTATCACCTTGCTATGCGCCTGCTGGTGGGGTTTGTATTGAACGCCGTTATGAAAAACAAAGCTGACTGCCATAAGCACTGGTTTCGGGTAAGCAAGCAGGAAACGGCGCTGTATGAAAAGCTGAAAGTCCGAAAATGGAAAAGCAAAATGCCAACCTATCATGCTGCGCTGTTTGACCCGCGCATACATACATGGGATGAAATTGCCCAGGCCATGTGTCAGGCGGAGCTGGCTCACGAAACCATCGTCATTTTGAGCTTTCTGCCCATCCTGGCAGGCATGCGTTTCGGCGCTTATCCGGTTTTTATTATAACCTCCGTGCTTGCCGCCGCGTTTGATATGCTGTTTGTGATCATGCAAAGGTACAACAGGCCGCGCATTCTGCAGCTGGCTGAGCGCAGGCGAGCGCTCAAATCCACCATTTAGGCGTCAATTCACCAAGCGCTGCAATCTCGCCTTTTTCATAGTCCAGCATGACCTCAATATTACGGTAGGCCTCCGGCATCAGCTGCGTCATCAGTTCCCTGCACGCCCCGCAAGGCGGGATTGCTTCTCCCTTTGAGTTGATGGCAATCACCCGCCGGATTTTGCTTTCGCCACTTGTGATCATATTAAAAACGGCGTTCCGCTCTGCGCAAATTCCAAGCGTGCAGGCACAGTCCACGCATACGCCGGTATAGATTTTGCCGCTGACCGTTTCGATTGCCGCCGCCACACCGCCGGCCTCCACCATTTTCGATAGGGTTCTTGGGTTCAAAACACTTTTCGCTTCGTCATATAGCACTTTCCAAATATGATCCATGCCGGAACCTCCGAAAGCCGCATTTATTGATCAAGGCTCTCCGCCGATCTCTATTGCCTCCACCTGCGAAAGCATTTGTCCTTGCTGATTTTTCCATGCAGTTTGGCCGTTCGTATTTACGCCGCGAACGATCGACGCAGCGGTAGATGGGCTGGAAAACAGATAATCGCGGGTAAATGTGTGATTTTCATCAATCACACCATGTTCCATCAAGCGGTTTCGGATTTTCTGTAAGTTCACTGCGAAGCTCGGTGTTACTGTCGGCGCAATTTTTGATCCTTTTAACACCGTAAAACCGTTTGCAACGCTGATGCCGCATGCATCGGCGCCTTTGCTGCTCTTGATCATGTATTTCATGGCAATGCCAGAAGCGTGGTCATCGCCGAAAACCGCAGTAATTCCCTCAAAGGGTTTGTATCCCAACGTATTGACCAGCAGCTTTGTATAATCTATAAACTCGGAAAGCATTGCCTGATCATATTCCGAAACCGAACTGCAGGTCGGAATTGTGCTGTTTGTCACGATATAGCGGTGAGCCTGAGTTGCCTGCTGATAGAAATCATATTCCAGATGCTTCACATGTGCCTTGTTCAGATGGTCATCCTTGCTGATGACCGCAACGCACTCGTTCCATTCCTCATGTGCATTGATGTGCTGCTTTAAGCGGCTTAGCATTTTCTCTGCTTCGCCCACATAGATCGTGTCATTAAGATCCTGATCCCGGCCGAACAGAAAATAAACACCGGTATGCTGACAGTCGGGGCGGCTGCCAAATCGCGCCAGGGCATTTCTGGATATTTTATAAACGCGGCCGTTCCAGTTCGACAGTTCTCCCATAATAAGGCCGTTTGGATCTCCGTCGAAAATCAAGAAATTCATCGTTTTGTCGTAGCTCATGTATTTGCCCCCTCACCGCACGCTGTCATTGTATCACGTTTCGCAGCAGGCATGCAAGTATAAAAAAGCGTCATTCGGATGATCGCTCCGCGATTCCGAATGACGCACATATTCCGATATTTTATTGGATCGGTCTGATCAGGATGAAGGGGGTCAGCTCATCGCCCTGACCGGAAGGGTTATCCGCCATGGCATCCTGAATCTGATCATCCGTCAGCGGAAAGTCATGGCATTTGCCCAGCTGGTTCTGGTCAATATCATTGGCATCCATCAGCACAGTGGGAATGCCCGTCTTTTTCATGATCTCATCGCACAGTTCCACCGGATTATCCGGGTTGATCAGGGCAAGCTCCTTATAGCGGTCAAAGCTGGAGCGGAAATAGAAGCCGTCAATGCCGGCAACGCCCTTGCCGCATACCTTATAAAACACGCCGTGAATGCCGAAAGGCTTGGTCACCGCGCTGCAGAACACCGCCAGCAGCACGCGGGGCAGGCCGCAGATATCAATGACCAGCTGCAGCTTGCGGGGTTCGTGCATGCCCACGCCCGTATGGTTGATTCCCGCAAAGCGCCACAGGAAGTTGGCCCAAAAGCCCGGCTTTACCTCATCCTTTGTGCGCACGGTTTTTTCGCACATGGCCATCACTTTGGCACCGAAGGAGAGCATATCCCCCTGCTGATACAGCGGGCGGACGTAGCGCTCGACCAAAGCGCATTTATCCTCCCCCACCTCTACAAAGTGGGTTTGAATGGCATAGCGCAGGTACTTGCGGCCGTCGCGGCCTTCCAGCACGCCGCGGTCATAGTATACAACGCCGTTTTCCTCCCGGCGGGCTTCTTCCTTGTTGCGAGACTCAATAATTCCCATAACTTCCTCCGCAATCTTGGGCATGATGGTGTATTGTACACCTATGCATACGGCTTGTCAAATTTTCATGCAGCACGGCATGAACATATCTGCCTTTATTGGCCCGGCTCGCTGTCCCCAAACAGGGCATTTACAAAGGCCTTGGCCTCAAATGCCTGCAGATCGTCAATGCCCTCGCCAACGCCTATGTACCACACAGGCACGTTCAATTCCCGACGGATGGCAATGGCCACGCCGCCCTTGGCGGTTCCGTCCAGTTTGGTCAGGATAATGCCGTTGATCTCCACGGCTTCCTTAAACATCTTCGCCTGATTCAGGCCGTTTTGACCGGTGGTGGCATCCATGATCAGCATGCAGCGCACGGTAGCCTCGCTGTATTCGCGGTCAATGATGCGGCGCATTTTGGACAATTCATCCATCAGATTCTTTTTGTTGTGCAGGCGTCCGGCGGTATCGATGATCAAAAGATCGGTCTTGCGCGCTTTTGCCGCCTGTACGGCATCAAAGACCACGGCGGCAGGGTCGCTGCCCATCTGATGCTTGATCAGCGGCACATTGGCACGCTCCGCCCAGACGGACAGCTGATCATCGGCTGCCGCGCGGAAGGTATCGGCTGCCGCCAGCATCACGCTGCGCCCGATTTCCTGAAAGCGCAGGGCCAGCTTGCCGACGGTTGTGGTTTTGCCCACCCCGTTTACGCCCACCACAAACATGACCATGGGCCAGTGCAGGGGCGGACGGGGAATGTTCATTTCCTCCACCAGCAAATCCTTAAACATCTGGCGGGCAACGCGCGCATCCTTTACCTTCTTTTCGGTCACGCGGCGACGAAGCTCTTCGATGATCTCGGTCGCGGCACGCACGCCCACATCGGAAAGAAGCAGGATGTCCGTCAGCTCCTCGTAAAAATTATCGTCCACTTCAGGGGTGTTTTCCACCAATTCATCCACGCGCTCGGTCAAATTGCCGCGTGATTTCATCAGTCCCTTTTTCAGCCGTTCAAAAAAGCCCATGACTGCTCCTCCTTTGTTGTATCATAATCAATGGTAATTTTCAAGGTTTACGCTAACCATACTGGATACGCCCTTTTCCTCCATGGCAACGCCGTAAAGGGAATCGCAGCGTTCCATGGTGCCCTTGCGGTGCGTAACCACGACAAACTGCGTGGTTTTTGCAAACTCTACCAGATAATCGGCAAAATAGCTGATATTGGCATCGTCCAGGGCCGCCTCGATTTCATCCAAGATGCAGAACGGGGACGGCCGCACCTTAAGCATGGCAAACAGGATGGCAATGGCGGTCAGCGCGCGCTCGCCGCCCGAAAGCAGGGACAGCAGCTGCAGTTTTTTGCCCGGCGGCTGCGCCACCACTTCGATGCCGCAAGAAAGCGGATCATTGGGGTCGGTCAGCTTCAGTTCCGCCTGTCCGCCGCCGAACAGGCGCACAAATGTCTCGCGGAAGAAGCCGTTCAGGCGGTCAAACTCCGTCACAAACTGCTTTTCCATCTGCGAAAGCAGGCGCTTGATCAGCCCGCGCAGATCGGTCTCCGCCTTGGTCATGTCCTCTTTCTGGCGGGTTAGCTCATCAAAGCGCTCCTTGGTCTGGGCATACTCCTCCACGGCATGGGCATTGATGGGGCCCAGATCACGAATTTCGCGGCGCAGAACGTTAGCATCGCGCTCGCCGGCAGATAGGGAAAATTCCCCGGCCGGAAGGCGGAATTCCTCGGCAGTGGCCAGCGTGGCCTCGTAGGTATTCCACATATGCTCCGACAGGGTCTTCTGCTCGTTGTCGGCGCGGTCAAAAAGAAGCTCGGTGCGGTGCAGCTGGTCGCCGTCTTGGGTATGGCGGTCATGCAGCTGCTCGCTTTCCTCCACCAAGCGGTGCTGCTCGGCAAGGCGTTTCTGCCTGTCCTTTTCCAATTGATCTGTATCGGCATCCGCCTGACGGACGGCGTCGCTCTGCGCTTGGACGTTCTCCCGCAGCTGGGCAAGCTGATTTTCGGTCTCCTGTTTTGCCTGTCGGCAATCGGCCATCTTTTGCCGAATATCGGCAAGCGAGCCCTCCAGCGATGCACTTTCCTCGGCCCAGCGTGCCTTGTCGCGCCGCAGGGTTTCAATGCTGTGCTCCATTTCGGCATATGCCAAACGCTGACGAGTAACCTGATCCCGCAGGGCATCGGCCTGCTCGCGGGCGGCCATCAGGGCGGACTGCAGTTCCTCGGTTTTCTGATCCAGCGCTTCGCGATCCACCGTTGCAGATTGCGTGCCTTCGTTCAGCAATTGCAAATCGGCACGGATTTCCGCAATGCTCTCGGTCAATTGCGTAATTGCCTGCTGCGTTTTTTCCAGTCGCTGCGTATGCGCCTGCAGTTCGGAGGAGGCATTGAATACGCGTTCCTGCTCACGGGCAACGGCAATTTCCTGCTGATGCATGGCCTCCATGCCCTCATTGCGCAGGCGCTTGGCATCGGCCTGCCGCTCCTGCATGGCAGCTACGTCCTGCCGAAGGGCGGCAAGGGTCTGCTCATCCTGGGCAATTTGGGCTGTCAGCTCTTTGATTTCACGCTCACGGGAAAGGAAATTGCCGGTTTTCCCGCGCATGGAGCCGCCCGTCATGGAGCCGCCGGAGTGCATAACCTGCCCATCCAGCGTAACCAAACGGAAGGCATAACGGCCGGCACGCATGATGGGCAGTGCCGCATCCAGATTCTGCGCTACTACCGTGCGTCCAAGCAGATTTTCCATCACGGGGCGATAGCGCTGATCATAGGTGACCAGTTCACTTGCCACGCCCAGGCATCCCGGCATGGAAAGCACCCTGCGTTCCTCACTGCTGAGCGTATAAGAGCGCACATTGGACAGCGGCAGGAATGTGGCACGGCCCGATTCGCTGCGTTTTAAGTATTCAATCAGCTTTTTGGCAGTTACGTCATCGGTTGTTACGATGTTTTGCAAACTGCCGCCAAGCACGGCGTCCAGTGCAGCCTCCAGCTCCTTGGGCGCCTGCATCAGCTGCGCCACCACGCCGCAAACATTCGGATCGTTCTGCGCATATTGCAGGGCGCGGCGCACGGCATTGGCATAGCCTTCCATATCCCGCGCCATTTCGCGCAGCACCTTCAGGCGGCTGTTGGCGGACTGCATGGACAGGGCAAGCTGCTGCGCCCGTTCAGTTTTCTGCTGATTTTCCGTTGCCAGCGCCCGCACGGCTGCTTCCAGCCGCTGGGCTTCTTCGCGTGCTGCCGTCAGGGTATCCTGCGCTTCCCGCTGGTGGGCAAGGGCATCATCATACTGCTGTTGCAGGGATACGGACTGCAGTTTCAATTCGGCCTCACTGCCCTGCAGCTGTGTCAGGTACTGCTCCATCTGCGCGCACATAGCCTGTTTCTGGGTCTGCGTATTGCGCGCATCACTCAGACGGTTGACGGCAGTCAGAATATCGGTTTTATGCTGATTGAGCGCCTGTTCCGCTTCATCGGAGCGTGCAGCAGCCTCATCTGCCCGGCGGGCAAGGGCTTCCAGCTCTTCCTTGGCTTTTTCCAGCGCACGGGCCGCGGCATCATCATCGCCCTCACCCTGCAGGGTAAGCTTTTGCAGTTCCTGCAGACGGTCAGCACGGGATGTTTCGTCCTCCAGCAAGCGTTTTTCATCACTTTGCAGCGATTCGCTTTTCTGCTCCATGCGGTCCCGCGCGCTTTCCAGGCGGTGCATTTCTTCGGTGCGCAGACGGCTTTCGGCACGTGCCTGGCTGATTTCGTCATCCAGCCGCTGCACGGCCTGGTCCAGCATGGCACGCTCGCGGCTGTTTTCCTGCAGGCGCGCCTCATGCTGCAGCAGCGCATCCCGCAGGGACTCGATGGTTTCGTTCAATTCCCGCATGCGCTGAGCCAGCTTATCGTTTTTCAGCAGGAAAATATTCATTTCCAGCGTTTTCAGCTTGCCGGACAGCTCCTGATATTTCAGTGCGGACTGCGCCTGCTCATGCAATGGGTCAATGCGCCCGCCCAGCTCTTCCAGGATGTCGTTTACGCGATCCAAATTTTCCAGCGTGCGGGTCAGCTTGCGCTCAGCCTCTTCCTTGCGCACGCGGAAGGTGCTGATGCCCGCCGCTTCCTCAAATACCTCGCGGCGATCCTCGCTTTTATTGGACAGGATATCGTCGATACGTCCCTGTCCGATGTTGGAATAGCCATCCTTGCCTACGCCCGTATCGTAGAAAAGCTCCTTGATATCCTTCAGGCGGCAGGCGGTTTTGTTCAGATAATATTCACTGTCTCCGTTGCGGTACAGCCTGCGGGTAACGGCTACCTCCGTAAACTTGGTTTTCAGGGCGCCATCCTCATTGTCAAATACCAGGGTGACTTCGGCATAGGCCATCTTTTTGCGTTTTTCGGTGCCGTTAAAGATCACATCCTGCATGCTGCCGCCGCGCAGCTCGCGGGGATTTTGCTCGCCCAGTACCCATTTGACCGCATCGCCGATATTGCTTTTGCCCGATCCGTTCGGGCCGACAATGCCGGTAATGCCGCCGTTAAAGATCACCTCGGTGCGCTGCGCAAAGGATTTGAAGCCGTAAATTTCCAGCTTTTTCAGCTTCATTTGGTGTCCTCCGCTGCGCGCAGACGTTTCAGGGCTTCACCGGCTGCGGCCTGTTCCGCCCTCTTTTTGCTGTTTCCCTGTCCGCGTCCTGCCTCCTGTCCCTGGGTGTAAACAGCCACGGTGAACACGCGCAGGTGCGCGGGGCCTTCCTCTGCCAGCGTCTGATATTCCGGAGAAGGCAGTCCCTGCCCCTGAAGCAGCTCCTGCAGGGCGGTTTTGTTGTCCGTCACGGGCATGGAAACCTCCTGCTCGCGCGGCCAAAGGGTGCGGACAAGGCCGGCTGCGGTTTCAAAGCCGGCATCCAGATATACGGCGGCCAATACGGCCTCCATGGCATCGGCCAATACAGCGGGACGTGCGCGGCCGCCGGTGATTTCGCAGCCGTGATCCATGCGCAGGTACTGCCCCAGATTCAGGTGGCGGGCCACCTCGCACAGTGTTTCCTCCCGCACCATGCGGGCGCGCAGGAATGTCATGCCGCCCTCTTCCTGCTCGGGATGGTTGGCATAGACAATATCGCTCATGGCCAGCTGCAGCACGGCATCCCCCAAAAACTCCAGCCGCTGATTGTTTTCCGGGCCGCAGGAAGGGTGTGTAAGCGCGCGGCGCAAAAGCTCACGATTATGAAAATGATATTGCAGAGCGTTTTCAAGCGCAATGATATTCACAGGATCAATTCTCCTTCATCCGCGCGCAGAAAACGGGCTGCACGCATACCGGCAGCCTGTTTTCCGCCCGTGAAAGTGTCAGGCCTTGGAATCAATGTATTTGACCACATCATCCACGGTCTTGAGCTTCAGGATCATATCGTCTTCCACCATGATGTTGAACTGATCCTCCACTTCCATGATCATGACCATCACGTTGGCACTGTCCGCGCCAAGGTCTTCCACCAGGCGGGCATCGGGGGTAATTTTGTCTTCGGGGGCCTTAAGCTGTACTGCGATAAGCTGCTTTACTTTTTCAAAGGTTGTCATTTTGTTTTCCTCCTGTTTGATCAGCCGTGCGGCGGTTACTGCTCCGCCTGCGGCAGGGTTTTGAGTGTTTCTTCAATCGTCTGCGCTACGCCCGAGCGTACCATCACGGCAGCCTGCCGAATGGCGCAGGCAATGGCATGGCCATTGGATGAGCCGTGTGCCTTCACTACCGCGCCTTTTACGCCCAGCAGCGGCGCACCGCCCACCTCGGTATAGTCCATCAGTTTTTTCACTCGTTTGAATGCGGGTTTTGCAATCAGCGCGCCCAGCTTGCCGCGAAAATCGCTCAGCAGCTCTTTTTTGATGATGCCAAACAGCGTGCCGGCCATGCCCTCCATAAATTTGAGGATCAGGTTGCCCGCAAAGCCGTCCGCCACAATGACATCGGCCACGTCGTTGGTTACATCCCGTCCTTCGACGTTGCCCACAAAGTGAATGGGCGCCTTTTCCAGCAGG
Source organism: bacterium (assembly GCA_963624325.1). GTDB lineage: Bacteria > Bacillota > Clostridia > Christensenellales > Aristaeellaceae > SFMI01. The sequence continues at coordinate 8,250 of CAVFPH010000043.1, read as the reverse complement.
GGGTACGCTTCCTTGGTAAGCTGGTTGCCCTTTTCGCTTTCGGCGCCGATGTTCAGCAGCCCCACGCGCGGCTCCTTCATGCCCTGCACATGGCGCATATACGCATCGCCCATGATGGCAAACTGGCGCAGGTATTCGGGCTTGCAGTCCACGTTTGCGCCGCTGTCAATCAGCAGAAAGTATCCCTTGCCGTTTGGCATCAGCGGGGCAAGCGCGGGGCGGTCAATGCCCTCCAACCTGCCCAGGCGGAACATGCCTGCCGCCAGTACCGCGCCGGTGGAGCCTGCGGATACAAACCCATCCGCCGCGCCATCCCGTACGGCCATCATGCCGCGGACGATGCTGCTGTCCTTCATGGTGCGTACAGCCATTACGGGGGAATCATGATTGGTGATCACCTGCGTGGTATGCTCCACGGTGATGCGATCGCGCACATCTTCGCAGTTCATCAGCAGACCGGTCAGCTGCGCCGCATCGCCCGCCAGGGTAATCTGCAGATCCCGATCGGCGCGCAGTGCCTCAATGGCGCCCTCCGCATTGCATGCCGGTGCATTGTCGCCGCCCATTGCATCCAGATAAATGCGCGTCAACTGCGCTCACCGTCCTTCCTTACCTAAAACCGCGAAAATTATAGCATATCTCCGAGAAATTTACAAGCAACCGAAACCAAAGGCCACCCTTCAAATGGTATCTTGCCTTTTTCTTGCCACGATGTGGACGATTTGTTTTGTTCTTATTGCTTCAGCCAGTCGAGTGCATCCGTGTAGGTATAGTTCATGCCGTTCTCTTTGCACCATTCCGCGGCAAACGAACCGCGGGCAACCGTCAAAATTAGGTTTTCAGAGCATTTGTAGAACGCATTTTTGCCAATAGATGTCACGCTGTCCGGGATGGTAATGCTTATGAGGGAGTTGCAATCGTAAAACGCCATTTCTCCAATGGCGGTCACAGTATATCCGTCCAGCTCACCCGGAATAGACAGTTTCGATGCGAAACCTTTGTAATCGGTTATCATCGCCGTGCCATCACCCCGGAGAACGTAGCAGTAGTCTTCGCTCTCATGTGTCACGATTTCTTCTCCCATCGCGTAGGAACCCGAAAGTGCGATCAGCATGATAACGATCACGATTGTCGCTTGCCATTTTTTTCATACCAATACCCCTTTCACAATCAATGTTTCACAGTTTTTCTGGAAATACCCTTGATGGACGAAATCACCCAGTCGTAGCCGGATTTTTCAATCACGGAGCCGCAATACGGGCACTTGGCAAAGCGGTTGGCATCCACCGGCGCGCCGCAGTTGGGGCAGTTTACCGTACGCTCGGCATCGATCTGCCCGCTGCGTTCCAGCGTCCACTCGTATTGCATATAGATTTCGTCCTCGAGGCTGCCGCGGACCACCTTGCCGTTCTTGTCGGTCAGATAATTGACAAAGCGGGTTTTGAGAGAAGCGTAGAGGCGGTCGGGCTTTTGATCATCCGCTGCGGGAGCACAGCCAAGCAGTGTGACTTCCAACACCGCTATATGCTCCAAATGGCTGGTGATGCCCTTGTCGGTAAAGTCGCGTTTCAGCTGGGATGCCATCTGGGCGTAGTATGGGGCGGTCAAAAGCGGCTCGATGGGGGACAAATCTCCGTTTGCCCATGCCTCCTGCAGGCGAATGTACATATTAGACAGGCGTCCGGTCATCTCGCTCTCGTTGAAATTGCTCAGCGTGCTGACGGGCTTCAATGCGGATGTATTCACGCCCTTGGCACCCTTGGGACGCTTTTTCTTTTTCTTTTCCGAAATGCTGTCAACAATCACGACCACCGCGATCAATCCGAAGGTAATCACCGTGGCTTCAAAGGTCAATTCGCCGTCGTCATCATCATAATAGTAGTCGCTTCCACCGCTGTAATCCGAACTGCTGTAATCCGATCCGCCATAATCGGAGCCGCCCGAAAAATCACCGAAATCGGCATGGCTCAAAGTGCAAGCAGACAATAGAAGTAAAAGAAGCATAAACAGGCAAAGGATACGTTTTTTCATGGCTGATCTTCTTTCAAATAAATCTTTTATGGTCGTCCGCGGGATCATTCGCGCTTCATCTGCGCCAGATCCACCATCTGCTGAGCCATGATTTTCAGCTGATCCTTCAGCTTGTGGATGCAGCACATTTCGTTGCAGTAGCCGCACACAATGTCTTCGGCAAAGGTTCGGCAGGTGGGAGACCCGCAGGCGCCGCAGTCATAGCCCGGCAAATCCTGCATAATCTGATTGACGCGTTCCATCTTATCCAGGGCAGCGGAAAGGTCACTGTCCAGCTGAATGGCGCTGTTTGGCAGGATGGGTGCATCCATATAGAGCGGATACTTGGTCATCAGGGATGCCGGCACGCTCTGCGTGGGACGGTCGGCGCACTTTTGCCGGGCGTTATCCACCAGTTTTCTTATGGCATTCTTGGCAACGTAATTGTTTTCAAATGTCAGCGGGCCGCCCACGCATCCGCCCGTACAGGCATTGCCTTCAAAGAACACCAGATCGCTGAGCTTGTTGTTTTCAATTTCCTCCAGCACGCGGCTGCAGTTGTCTATGCCATCCACCACCAGCGAATTATCCGGGCACACCGCCTTGGCCTCCCCGCTGGAGGAAGCCCAGCCGATGCCGTAGGAAGTGGCTTCGGTTGTTTCTTCTTCCTGTGCATACCGGGAGATATAGGGGCGGAGCAGTCCGTAAATCTCCATCATGGAAATTGCGCCGTCCACACTGCTTTTCTGCTGGCCGATGGGCGAGCGGATGGCCGTCATTTTGGCAGGGCAGGGAGTAATGAAGAATACGCCGACATCGGCGGGATCGCAATCGTTCTTTTTGCAAAACTCGTTGCGTGCGATCATTGCCGCCACCTCCATGGGCTGGCGGACATCCACAATGTTTGGGATCAAGTCCGGGAAGCGCACCTGAATCAGCCGCACCACAGCCGGGCAGGCGGAGGAAATCAGCGGCCGCGGCAGATTTGGCTCCCGCAGTTTTTGCGCGATGGCGCGGCTGACAATGTCCGCCCCGCGTGCCACCTCAAACACATCATCAAAGCCGATTTTCTTCAGGGCCGACAGCACAGGCTGCACGCTTTGCAGATTGCGGAACTGCCCGTAGAGCGACGGGGCAGGCAGAGCAATGGCATAGCGGAAAGCCTTGATGGTATCAAACTTATCCGTTACGGCTACCTTGGCATGGTAATCGCAAATGCGGATACACTCGCCGCAGTCAATGCACCTTTCCGCAATAATATGTGCGCGGCCGTCACGCACACGGATGGCCTCGGTCGGGCAATGCATCAGGCAGTTTGTACAGCCCTTGCAGCGGCTTTTATCCAATTGTACCGAATGATAACGCTTGGGCGATTCCATAGCATTCTCGCTTTCTTTTATCAGTTATTGCAAAGAAAAATGCATTTTAATCGTTGTGCCGACGCCCACCGTGCTTTCGATGGAGAAGGAATCGGCATTTCGCTTCATATTGGGCAGTCCCATGCCCGCACCAAAACCCAGGCTGCGCGCCTCCTCATTGGCAGTGGAATACCCCTCCCGCATGGCCAAATCGACATCGGGAATTCCGGGGCCCACGTCCTTGGATACCAAGGTTACGCCGTCGGGCGCAACCTCCAGCGTGAGCACGCCGCCCATGGAGTGGATTACAAGGTTCAGTTCCACTTCATAGCTGGCTACGGCCACATGGCGCAGCACCATGCCGGATACGCCCAGCTGCTTGAGTCTGCGCTTGATATCCGCCGATGCCTCCCCTGCGCGGGTATAATCCGCCGCCGCAACGGCATATTCCTGGTGAATCAGCGTGCTCATGATTTCACCTCACTGTCCGGCCACTCAATGGGCACGCCGCGAAGCCCTGCCTCATAGAGCATTCCGCAGGCGGTAAAGGCCGTGACGCCGGTGGTCATTACCACCAGTCTTTGTTCCCGCGCCTGTTCAAGCAAATCCTCCCCCGGCACCTTGCCGCGGGCAAATACGATGCATTTCAAATCCAGCATGTCCGCCGTACGCAGCACATGCGGGTTGGTCAGCCCCGTGATCAGCACGGTTTTTTCATTTACAAAGGCCAGCACATCGCTCATCAGATCCGAGCAGCAGGCAGTATGCACAGGGGTAGATAGCCTATCCTCCCCGCACAGCACACGGGCGTGCAGTATGTTTACCATATCCGCGATTGTCATTGCAGTTTCACTCCTTCGGTTTCAAGAGCGTGTCAGCCGAATATCATATATGGGTACCCGTTTTTCCGGTTCGCGTCACGCCTACTATATAAAAAAAGTTTTATTTTGTCAATGGACGGAAAGGTTACAGGTAAAAATTGAAGATTTTTGCCTTATAACCGCATTGTAAACAATGGTTTTTCTTGACAAAGCGCGCCATATGTATCTATAATAAGTAGTTGGTATAGAGGGTATTGCTATACCACCTGACAGTGTTAGATACACACGATAAAGGAGGATCCCCAAATGTCTTTCAAGTACACGATCGACGGTAACGGAGCGGTCAGCCACATCGCGTATGCGTTCAGCGATGTAGCCGCCATCTACCCCATCACGCCGTCCTCCACGATGGCAGAGTACGTGGATGAGTGGGCTGCGCAGGGCCGCAAGAACCTGTTCGGCCAGACGGTTCACGTTGCCGAAATGCAGTCCGAAGCCGGTGCTGCCGGCGCCGTGCACGGCTCTCTGGCCGCCGGTGCCCTGACCACCACCTTCACCGCATCTCAGGGCCTGTTGCTGATGATCCCCAACATGTACAAGATCTCCGGTGAGCTGCTGCCCGGCGTGTTCCACGTATCCGCCCGTGCGCTGGCTGCCCACGCGCTGTCCATCTTCGGTGATCATCAGGATGTTATGGCTTGCCGCCAGACCGGCTTTGCCATGCTGGCCTCCTCTTCCGTTCAGGAAGCAATGGATATGGCCCTGGTTGCCCATCTGTCCGCGCTGAAGGCAAGCGTGCCCTTCCTGCACTTCTTCGACGGCTTCCGCACCAGCCATGAAATTCAGAAGATCGACGCGATTGACTACGAAGACATCGCCAAGATCGTTCCCTGGGATAAGGTAGAAGCCTTCCGTGCCCGCGCCCTGAACCCCGAACATCCCCATCAGGCCGGCACCGCCCAGAACCCCGATATTTACTTCCAGAATCGTGAGGCTGCCAACCGCCACTATCTGGCCACTCCCGAAATCGTTGAGGAGTGCATGAAGCAGGTAGAGTCCATCACCGGCCGCAAGTACAGCCTGTTTGATTACGTGGGCGCTCCCGATGCCGAAGAAGTTGTCATCTGCATGGGCAGCGGCTGCGAGACCATCGATGAGGCCATCGAAGCCCTCAACGCGCAGGGCAAGAAGTACGGCTGCGTAAAGGTACACCTCTTCCGTCCCTTCAGCGCCAAGCACTTCCTGGCCGCCATCCCCGCCACCTGCAAGAAGATCGCCGTTCTGGACCGCACCAAGGAGCCCGGTTCTCTGGGCGAGCCGCTGTACCAGGATGTCTGCACTGTGCTGCGTGAAGCCGGCCGCGACGAAATCAAGGTAGTAGGCGGCCGTTACGGTCTGGGCAGCAAGGAATTCACCCCCACCATGGTGAAGGCCGTGTATGAGAACCTGGAAGGCGAAATGAAGAATCATTTCACCGTGGGCATCAATGATGACCTGACCGGTTCCTCCCTGAAGCTGGGCGAGCTGTTCAACTCCGCTCCTGCCGGCACCGTATCCTGCAAGTTCTACGGTTTGGGCTCTGACGGTACCGTCGGTGCCAACAAGAACTCCATCAAGATCATCGGCGACCATACCGATAAATATGCACAGGCTTATTTCGCCTATGACTCCAAGAAGTCCGGCGGTCTGACGGTAAGCCATCTGCGCTTTGGCGACACCCCCATCCGCAGCACCTACCAGATCGACGCGGCCGATTTCATCGCCTGCCACAACCAGGCCTATGTAACCGCCTACGACATGGTATCCTCCCTGCGTGACGGCGGCACTTTCCTGCTCAACTGCCAGTGGGACGAGAGCGAGCTGGATGCTCAGCTGCCCGCCGCCATGAAGCAGCTGCTGGCCAAGAAGCATGCCAAGTTCTACATCATCAACGCCGTAAAGCTGGCCGCTCAGGTTGGCATGGGCAACCGCATCAACACCATCATGCAGGCCGCTTTCTTCAAGCTGGCTGACATCATCCCCTACGAAAAGGCCGATGAGTACATGAAGGCGTATGCCAAGAAGACCTACGGCAAGAAGGGCGACGCCGTTGTCCAGAAGAACTGGGACGCCATCGACATCGCCATCTCCGGCCTGAAGGAAGTCAAGGTTCCCGCCGAATGGGCCAATGCCACCACCGGTGCCGAGCCCGTTGTGGTTGAGTCCACCGAGTACTTCAAGAGCATCGTAAAGCCCATCCTGAATCAGGAAGGCGACAAGCTGCCCGTGAGTGCCTTCACCCCCGACGGCATGGTTCCCACCGGCACCACCAAGTTTGAAAAGCGCGGCATCGCCGTGAAGGTTCCCGAGTGGATTCCCGAAAACTGCGTGCAGTGCGGTCAGTGCTCCCTGGTTTGCCCCCATGCCTGCATCCGTCCGATCCTGGTAAAGGAAGGCACCGAGGTGCCCGCTTCCTTCGTCACCAAGAAGGCCATCGGCAAGGAAGTTGCCGGCTACACCTACCGCATGCAGGTAAGCCCGCTGGATTGCACCGGCTGCGGCAACTGCGTAGAAGTCTGCCCCGCCAAGACCAAGGCCCTGGAAATGAAGCCCCTGTCTGCCGAGTCCGAGCAGGAAGCCAACTGGGAATTTGCCATGAAGCAGCCTGAACCGGAAATCGCCTTCAACAAGAATACCGTTAAGGGCAGCCAGTTCATGAAGCCCCTGTTTGAGTTCTCCGGTGCCTGCGCCGGCTGCGGCGAGACTCCCTATGTAAAGCTTGTTACCCAGCTGTTCGGCGATCGCATGATGGTTGCCAACGCCACGGGCTGCTCCTCCATCTACGGCGGCTCTGCCCCCACCTGCCCCTACACCGTCAACGATAAGGGTCATGGTCCTGCCTGGGCAAACAGCCTGTTTGAAGATAACGCCGAGTTCGGTTTCGGTATGAATCTGGCCGTCAACCAGCGCCGCGCCAAGCTGGCCGAAAAGGTTGAAAAGCTGATCGCCGTTGAGTGGGCTTCTGCCGATATCAAGGCTGCCGGCAAGGAATGGCTGGAGAATATGCACAGTGCCGAGGGCAGCAAGGCTGCCGCCGCCAAGCTGATTGCCGCCTGCGAAGATGGCATCGACATGACCGGCGTTGTGTACAACGGCAAGGATCTGACCGGTACCGTGTGCGAGTGCGATGCCTGCAAGGCTGCCCGTGATGTGCTGGCCGACAAGGATCTGCTGGTGAAGAAGTCCATCTGGATCTTCGGTGGTGACGGCTGGGCATACGATATCGGCTACGGCGGATTGGATCATGTACTGGCTCAGAATCAGGATGTCAACGTACTGGTTCTGGATACCGAAGTATACTCCAACACCGGCGGACAGTCCAGCAAGTCCACGCCTACCGGCTCTGTTGCCAAGTTTGCCGCTGCCGGCAAGCGCACCAAGAAGAAGGATCTGGGCATGATGGCCATGAGCTACGGCTATGTGTACGTAGCTACCGTCGCCATGAGCGCCAACCCCGTTCAGCTGTTGAAGGCCATGAACGAGGCCGAAGCTTATCCGGGACCCTCCCTGATCATTGCTTACGCCCCCTGCATCAACCACGGCATCAACATGTCCATGGCGCAGGCCGAAATCCGCAAGGCCGTGGATGCCGGTTATTGGCCGCTGTATCGCTTCAACCCCGAACTGGCCGAGCAGGGCAAGAATCCCCTGACGCTGGACAGCAAGGAGCCCACGGGCGATTATCAGGCCTTCATCCGCGGCGAGAACCGCTATGCTTCTCTGCTCAAGCAGTTCCCCGATGCAGCTGAGAAGCTGTTCGCCAAGAACGAAGAGGATGCCAAGGAACGCCTTGCCTCCTACAAGAAGATGGCTGCCGAGTAATCACGGCACTCATTCAACAAATAGGCCGGAGAGTCGAAAGGCTCTCCGGCACTTTTTGTGCGTCGTCAGTTGTTTTTTCGCCTATGGCAAACAAACAAAAAATCCGAACCTGTCTTCCTTAAGAAGATCCGGTTCGGATTATCTGTTTGGTGCGGATGTTCATAAGGGATTTAACAAAATAACCCTGCTGCCAAATCACA
>CAVFPH010000042.1:0-18503 GCA_963624325.1 bacterium | reverse complement strand
CAAGGAAAAAATATCAGAAAAGGCTATAGTGGACATGGACACAAGCATGTATCGGTATTCCAATGAGATCAAAAAAATGCAAAAGCTACATAGCAATATTTTGAACGTGTGATATGAAGTAGATAGTCAAGAGTACACACGAAGCAATTTACAGGAAGAAAACGAGAGAAGGCTGCCCCATGATATAGACGCTGCACTGACTGAAGCTGGCTACGAATGGCGCATTGGCAAGACCTATATTGGTAGCAACACTCTCGGTTCGGTTGATATTGCGCCCCTGCTGGTCGAGCGTGAAAACTGTTGGCTGCAAATTACAATCGGCTTCGGTTTGATTTTCTCTAAAGGTGAGCAAGCACATTAGATGCAACTGCCGCTTTGGGGATGGTACGAGCTTTGCAACATTTACAAGGCTGCTTGATTTTAATTGACGCAAAAAATTTTTCATGCTATACTGTGCGCGTCCGCAATGCGGACAAACAATTGAACATTCAGCGTGCTTGGTTCCGAGAAATCGGATGAGAGGGAAGTTCGGTGAAAATCCGTCGCAACAACCATTACCGTGATCGGGTGATTGCCCGTAAGTCGGGATACTTGCCAAGCATGCCTGCGGAGGCTGGCATCTGCCAGCGGCTTTTGGTTTTTGAAAAGCGCAGCCGCCTGTGTTTTGTGCGCTTTTCGGCCAAGGCCGATGGCGCTTGATTGACATGGCTGTTGCGCTGTTCTCGCCAAAGGCGAAGAACGGCTTTTTTATTGGGAGGATGCATGAAGGGGCAGTATGACCGCGTCAGCGCCATCCGTCTGCTTACGGATATGCGCGATACCCTGTCGGCACGGGGAGAAAGCCGATATCCGAAAAGGGACGATTTCCTGCCCGAACAGGTGGCGGCGATCAAGGCTTTTCTGGGCCCGTGGCCGCGCGCATTGGAGGCGGCGGGCATCAAGCCGCCGCGTGATCCCGACAGACGCGAAAAACGCATGGAAAAGCGCATTCTTCAGCGCCGCCGCGCCACGCAGTGCAAAATAGAAAAGCAAATGAAAAATCGGGATTTCCGCGCATCCTGCGCGCTATCCGAAATACAAAAAGGAGAAAATGAACCATGAAAAAAGCAACTTCCCTTGTTCTTGCCCTGATGCTGATGCTGTCCTTGCTTCCTGCCGCTGTGGCCGAGGAAGCGGCGCCGACTGTTTATGTTACCATCGCCTGCGACGGGCTTGTGCTGGTACAGCATCCCGTAACCCTGACCGATGCCGATGAGGACGGCGCCCTGACCATCGCCGATGCCCTGTATCTGGCGCATGAGGATGCCTTTGAAGGCGGCGCCGAGGCGGGATTTACCGCCGAGATGGGCAGCTACGGCCTGATGATTACCCGCCTGTGGGGCGTTGAAAACGGCGGTTCCTATGGTTACTATGTCAACAACAGCATGGCCATGGGCTTGTCCGATGCGCTCAGCGACGGCGACTATGTAACGGCCTATGTGTACAGCGATCTTGTCACATGGTCCGATACCTATACCTACTTTGATGTGAACACCGCAGCTGCCGGCGAAGTAACCCTGACGCTTTCCGCCATCGGCTTTGATCCTGTTACCTATGCGCCTGTAGCTTCCCCCGTTGCGGATGCGGAAATTACCGTAAACGGCATTTCCACCGGCGTCAAGACGGATGAAAACGGAATGGCCGTTATCACCGTCAGCGCGGGCGATGTGGTCAGCGCAACCAGTGAAAGCATGACGCTGGTGCCCCCCTGCTGCGTGATCGCTGCCGATGAGGCCGATCAGCAGGCGGCATGATGACTGCTCAAACAATACGTTTCAGCCTTGGCAAAAGGTGCATGGCTGCCCTTTTGCTGGGGCTGTTTTTGCTTGTTTGTGCCGGATGCGGACAGGCGGCAGCGCCGTCGGAGGCACAGCGGATTGACGAAATCCTGGCATCCGAGCAAGCTGCCGACGGAGCAGACAGTGTGCAGGCATGGCTGAATGGTGCTTTGTGTGAGGATATCGGCGGAAATGCCGAGTGGTACGTGCTGGCGCTGCATCAGTATATATCGGGCCCGGACTATTCTGCCTATGCCGATGCACTGCAGCAATTTGTGGAAACATCGCCGCCTGCAGGCGCGGCGACAAGGCTGAAACTGGCCCTGGTGCTTGCGGCCTGCGGCCGTGCGGATCATCCCTTTGTATCCTGCGCACGAAACGAGGATATCGGCAGACAGGGCGTTATGAGCTGGATTTACGGATTGCATCTGCTGAGCAACCTGCCAGAAAGTACGGATGAAGAAATAGAGCAGGCCATCTCGGGACTGCTGAGCCTGCAGCTTTCGGACGGCGGCTGGGCAGTGATGGGGGCACAGGCGGATGCCGATGTAACGGCAATGGCACTGCAGGCACTTGCCCCTTATGCATCCGATTCGGATGATGTCCGGACAGCCGTTGACAATGCCCTTGCGCTGCTCAGCAAAATCCAGACCGAGAGCGGAGGTTACTGCAGCATGGGCACGCCGAACTGCGAAAGTGCAGCACAGGTGATCATTGCCCTATGCGCCCTGAATATCGACCCGGCAAGCGACGAAAGGTTTATCAAAAACGGCTGTACGGTGACGGATGCGATGCTTCGCTATCAGCTGGCGGACAACAGTTTTTCCCATGCCGAAAACGGCGAAAAGAGCAGCATAGCAACCGTGCAGGCACTCAGTGCCCTGATTGCCCTGGAACGCTTTCAAAGCGGACGCGGCGCGTTCTATCATCTGGATGCGCAAACGACAGAGACAGCATCTTCTGCTGTGCATCCGGGCTGGAAGGCCTGGGCGGTGATTGCGATTGCCGCTGCCGGTTTGCTTGCAGGCCTCCTGCTGTTCCTTGCAAAAAAACGGAACGTCAAAAATTATATTGCGGTATGGGTGATCTGCATCGCGCTGGCGGCGGTGCTGTGCTCCCTGCGCATCGAAAGCGCATCGGACTACTACGCAGCGGCGACGGCAAACACATCAGAGAGCGTCGACAGTGTGATGCTGACCATCCGCTGCGACACCGTGAAGGGGCAGACCGATGCACGCTATATCCCGGAGAACGGCATCATCCTTGCGGAAACAACTTATGCAATTTCGCAGGGGGATACGGTTTACGATGTTTTGGTAAGAGCCGTTCGGGAAAACAAGCTGCAATTGGACAGCCGAAGCGGCACATCTGCCTATGTGGCGGGCATCTGCCACCTTTATGAGTTTGACTTTGGTGAGCTGTCCGGATGGATGTACCGCGTAAACGGCGAAATTCCGAATGTCGGCTGCGGCGAATATCAGCTGTCGGACGGAGATAAGATCGAGTGGCTGTATACCTGCGATATGGGGCGGGATTTTACGTGACGGGAGGAACAAAATGAGAGGGCTGGAAAAACTGCATCCCGTCACCGAGCTTTGCTATTTTGCGGGCGTCATGAGCATTGGCATGCTGTCTCTGCATCCCGCGCTGATTGTCCTGTCGCTGCTCGGATGCACGATGCTTTTGCTGCTTCATGGCAGGATGAGCCTGCGCATGGCGGCTGCGGGCATAATGATTTTTCTACTGATGTCACTGCTGAACCCGCTTTTTTATCATGACGGCGTAACGGTGCTGTTTGTCATCAACGATCGGCCCTTCACGCTGGAGGCGCTCTTATACGGCATGGCGGCATCCGGCATGATTGTGGGCATGATCGGCTGGTTTCGGCTGCTGAGCGCCACGCTGACAAGCGATAAGCTGCTGTATCTGCTGGGAGGGATATCCCCGTCCTTTGCCTTGACGGTCAGCATGGCACTGCGGTTTGTGCCGCTTTTTGCGCGGCAGGGAGAGCGCATTCATCGGGCGCAGCTTGGGCTGGGATTATATCGGGATGAAAACCTGCCCGACGCGGCAGCGGGGCGCGCACGGGAATTTTCCATTCTGACAACCTGGGCACTGGAAAACGGGATTGTTACGGCGGACAGCATGGCGGCGCGTGGCTATGGCACGGGCCGCAGAACACGGTATGCAATATTTCGGTTCACGCGGGCGGATGCGGCTTTTTTGAGCATTTCGCTGATTCTGACGGCGGCGGCGCTGTGGGGGATTTTCAGCGGCAGCCTGCGGTTTGAATATTATCCTGAGATCACGGCATCCGAACATTCTTTACCCGCGCAGGCAGTGATGGCCGCGTACGGCATGCTCTGCCTGCTGCCTGCCCTGGCGGAAGGAGGAGAACGCATTCAATGGCACTGCTTGAGGTCAAAAATTTAAGCTTTTCCTATCCGCAATGCGGCAATCAGGCGGTAAAGCAGGTTTCCTTCAAACTGGATAAGGGGGATTTTTGCATCCTGTGCGGAGCAACCGGCAGCGGAAAGTCCACCCTTCTGCGGTGCCTGAAGCGGGAAATCGCCCCGAAAGGGACGATGACGGGGGAGATTCTGTATAACGGAAAGCCGATTGGTGACATGTCCGAGCGGGAGAGCGCCTGCCGCATCGGCTTTGTTTCGCAGCATCCGCAGCAGCAGATTGTGACGGACAAAGTGTGGCACGAGCTGGCCTTCGGGCTTGAAAATATGGGACTTGCGCAGACGGTGATTCGGCAAAGAGTGGCCGAAACAGCCTGCTATTTCGGCATTGAGGATTGGTTTGGACGGGATACAGCTTCCCTTTCCGGCGGACAGCAGCAGCTGCTCTGCCTGGCGGCCGTGATGGTGATGCAGCCTGATATCCTTTTGCTGGATGAGCCGACGGCGCAGCTGGATCCGATAGCGGTGGGCAGCTTTTTATCTACTTTGCAGCGGCTCAACCGGGAATTGTCCCTGACGGTCCTGCTGATTGAGCATCGGCTGGAGGAGGCCGTTCCGCTGTCGGGCAAAATGCTTGCCATGGAGGGTGGCTGCCTGATTGCCGATGGTGAAACCCGAAAGGTTGTATCCGAGCTGCGCGGACATCCCGTGCTGTCCAAAGCAATGCCGGCTGCCGCACGCGTGGCGGAAATGTGGCATGCAGCCGATTGCCCGCTAACCGTGCGGGAGGGCAGGCGCATGCTGGAAAGCCAAAGGCTGATTGGCGATAGGCCGACCTTTGGAGGAGGCGCTGCTGCCGATACGCCGCCGGCTCTGGAAATGAAGGATGTTTATTTCCGCTATGAGCGCAATGTGCCCGATGTACTGCGCGGCCTGAATTTGACAGTTCATACGGGGGAGATCTTCTGCCTGCTGGGCGGAAACGGCTCCGGAAAATCCACAGCGCTTGCCTGCGCGGCGCGGCTCCAGCGGCCGTATGCGGGAAATATCATGATATTCGGGAAAAAACAACGGGCCTATACGGGACAAACGCTTTACCGGGACTGCCTTGCGCTGCTGCCGCAGGATGTGCAGACGCTTTTTATGCACAGCACGGTGGAGGAGGAACTGAAAAAATCACACGCCGATACCGAAAACTTTCCCATGGATTTTACGCCTTTGCTGAAACGGCACCCTTATGATCTGTCGGGCGGAGAGCAGCAGGCGCTGGCCTTGTGCAGGGCACTGGCGGCACACCCGAAACTTTTGCTGCTGGATGAGCCCACCAAGGGGCTGGATGCCTTTGCGTGCGAAAAAATGACGGAGCTGCTTCGGGCGCTTCGCAGCAAAGGGTTGACGGTGCTGTGTGTAACACATGATGTTTCTTTTGCCGCGGCATGTGCCGACCGCTGCGCTCTGCTTTTCAGGGGAGAAATTGTTGCGTGCGCCGAGCCGCATGCATTTTTTGCGGGAAATCACTATTACACAACCCCGGCCAACAGGATGGCGCGCGGCATCTGCGATACGGCAATCTGCGCAGAGGAGATTGCATCGCTTCGCATCAAGGAGGCAGAAAAACAGCTGTGATAGTGATCCGAAATGCCCGCACCCGCCGTATTCTGCGCCGCGCGATTCCGTTCCTGATTGTTCCCGCCCTGGTTGCGGCGGGTGTATTTCTGCTGCGGGAAAAGCACTACGCGCTGATTGCCTGGCTGATTGCCGTGTGCGCGCTGGTGCTGTTTGCCGCAGGCTTTGAACACAGGCGCACGGGACATCGGCGGCTGGTGCTGGTTTCCGCTTTGACGGCGCTGACGGCAGCCGGGCGGTTTATTCCGCTGCTGAAGCCCGTGACGGCCATGACAATTCTGACGGGCATGTACCTGGGCGGAGAATCGGGCTTTCTTGTGGGCGCGCTCAGCGCGGCAATCAGCAATTTCTATTTTGGGCAGGGGCCATGGACCCCCTTCCAGATGTTTGCATGGGGGATGATCGGGCTGATTGCAGGCTATCTGTCCCGCACGCTGAAAAAGAGCCGCGGAATGCTGATGTTTTGCGGTCTGATTGCGGGGGCAGCCTATTCCTTTATCATGGATATCTGGACGGTACTGTGGTATCACGGCACGTTCAGTCTGGGCCTTTACGGAGCGGCACTCCTTTCGGCCCTGCCGCACACAGTATCCTACATCGTTGCCAACGTGCTGTATCTTGCCCTGCTCAGCCGCCCGATCGGTGAAAAGCTGGAGCGGATCTGCCTGAAATACGATATATAATCCCTGAAAACAGACAAAATGATTAAATAATCTTTTCAACTTGTAACAATTTTGTTGCATTTTGTGCTTTTATCCGTTAAAATAGAAGCAGCATCCATCGTTAAGGGAGGAAGGCCGCATGCAGGATTTTGCGCAAAAAATTTCGGGGATTTTCTCTGCCGGAAGCCTGATTGATTTATTGATATATGGCGCCATTGCGATTGTGTGCCTGACGGGCTTTTTCAAGTGCACATTTGTATGCCGATCCTGCGCACGTGCCCTGCGCCGCGCGGTGCATCGGCTGGAAATGATGACCATCAAGGATGTCGGGCATCCGGTGTGGCAGGATCCGATGTTCCTTGGCAAGCGCATGCACACGGCGTGGAAGCGCTTTCTGGTAAATGCGGAACAATTGGACAGCCGCGGCATGAACTGCAACGTGGAAGATTATATTAACGATGACACCGTCATATATGCCCATTGCCATACCCAGCTGGGTGAGGTGATACCGGGCATTCTGACATCGCTGGGCATTCTGGGCACATTTGTCGGACTTGTGCGCGGTCTGGGAGCACTGGATCTGTCGGATGCCGCCAGCACCATGGCGGGCATATCGGATATGATCAACGGCATGAACTTTGCATTCGGCACATCCATTGCAGGCTGCTCCTGCTCCCTGGCCTTCAATATTTTGAACCATGCCGCAATCGGATCGGCGCAAAAGGCACTGGATGAGTTTTATGAGGCCTTTACGGAGTTTGTGATGCAGCAGCCCCTCAGCGACAATGTGCAGGCAATCTGTCAGCAGGAGGACCGCGCGGCGTTCCTGCGCCATGCGGTAACGGAAATCGGCGACCGCGTAAGCAGCAGCATGACCACCGCGGTGGAAAAGAGCCTGGTGCCTGTGGCACAATCCATGAATAACTTCATCGCCGGGCAGACACAGACGCAGATTGACGGGCTGAATCAGCTGGTCGGGGCGTTTATCAGCCGCATGAACGGGGCGCTGGGCGGGCAGTTTACCCAGCTTGGACAAACCCTGACGGCCATCAATCAATCGCAGCGCATGGATTATGATACGCTCAATACTTCCCTGCAGGCGGCATCGGCCATCATGGACAGCATGCAGGATGTCGGCACGCTGATGCATCAGATTGCCGACCGCATGGCGGAATACGAGGCGGATGCCGCGTCCATCAGCGGCCAGCAGGGGGATTTTGCGCAAAAGACGCAGGATCTGCTAAACGCCATGCACGCAGCTGTGCAGGAGCAGACCGATTATATGATGACCTTGCGCTCGGGGCATGAACAGCTGCAGAGCAGCATGCAGGAATACGCCCAGTGGAGCGGGCGTGTGCTGGAGGCTGTGCACCAGCAGGCCGATGCATCGGGGGCGGACAGCAAGCAGATTTCCGCGGCCATGCGGGACAGCAGCCGGGAGCTCAGCCAGAGCTATACATCCTTTGTGGAGAACATCAGCGGCGGACTGTCGCGCACCATGGGGCTGTTTGAAGAAAATATGCATGCAATGGTGTCCCTGCTGGACGGCAAGCTGGAAAGCATCGAAAAAACGGCCAAGGCAGCGCAGGGCGCCTATGCGGATAAAACCGAGCGCCTGAACGCAGGCACCGAGGGGGTTATTTCCGCTTTGTCCAAATTACAGCGTGCGCTGGGCGATATGTCGGCATGCATGCAGACGGCAGGAGAAGCGTTGACGCAGCAGGCAAGCAAGGAGGCCTGAGCATGAGCAGACACTTGAGCCGTGCGCGCCGGGGCGGCGACGGCGGTACACACTGGATATCCTATTCGGATATGATGTGTTCGCTGCTGCTGATGTTCATACTGGCCATTACCCTGTGCATTTATCATTATTATACGCTGCTGGATCAGGTGGGAGAGCAGCAGACGCAGCTGGATGCCGCGCAGATTACCCTAAGCCAAAAGGAACAGGATCTGGAGACAACGCGGGTGGAGCTGATGGGCAAGGAAGAAGAGCTGTCCGCTATCCAGATTCAGCTGGATACAAAGGAGCAGGATCTCAATGCCGCCCAAGTGAAGCTGAGTGAGCGCGAGGCTGAAAATGAAGAGCTGCTGGCGCAGATTGTGCTCAAGGAAGCCGATCTGGCCGATCAGCAGAACCGCATTGATGCCATGCAGTTGGTGCTGGCCAATCAGGAACAGGAACTGAGCAATTACCAGATGCAGATCAGCAACATACTGGGCATCCGCACGCGCATTGTGGAGGAACTGAGCACACAGCTGGCTGCCGCACGGATTTCCGCAACGGTGGATGAAAATACCGGCGATATCGTGCTGGACAGCACGCTGATGTTTGAGACAGGCAGCAGCACGCTAAAGCCCGAAGGACTATCCCAGCTCAACCGCCTGATTCCCGTCTACCTGAGCGTGCTTTTGCAGGATGAGTATCGGGATTATGTGGCCGAGATCATCATCGAAGGGCATACGGACTCTACCGGCAGCTATGAGCATAACCTGGAGCTGTCGCAGAACCGTGCGCTGAATGTGGCCAAATACTGCCTGAACATGAGCACCCTGACCGAAGCGCAGAAGACACGCCTGCAGTCCATCATTACCGCGCAGGGACGCAGCTTTTCGGATCCGATTTACGATGAAAACGGCGCGGAGGATCAGGAGCGTTCCCGCCGTGTGGAGATCAAATTCCGCTTAAAGGATGCGGAAATGATTGAGCAGATGAACAGCATTTTGTCCTCATTGGAGTAAAAAAGTATGAAATATGTCGCGATTTTTATGATTGTCCTGGTGGTGATTGCCGCGGGGCTGGGCATCTACACCTATGCCAATGCAAAACTGCAGGTGGTATCGATTGAACTGAAGGCCACGGCAGCCGGAAGCAATACCAGCGAATTCATCGCCCTGCAGACGGCAGTGGACCGGGGGGCGCTCAGCGGTACGGCGTTTGCCGAAAGCGTTCCCGGAACGGCGGCGGACTATAGCTTTTTTACCTATACATTCCGCCTGCGCAACGGCGGCCTGATTGATGCCGAAATGGTGGAGATACAGCCCATTCCCGCCAACGGCGATGTGCTGGCCTATGCTACCTCGGATGCTTCGCAGGCCAATGCCAACACGGTTGTTTCCGCGGGAAGCGAAAACGATGCATGGATTGTGGTGCTTACAAGCATACAAAATCAGGAAGAACACCAGGTATCGCGCAGCTTCAAAATCACCTATTACATTTGGGGAATTCCGATGAGCGTGACGGCCAAATACAACTGAAAAAATAAGAATACCGGCGCTTTTCGCAATGAAAAGCAGCCTGATGGCCGCTCGGGCCTTTCAATAAACCCATATCTAAAGTGAGGAAACGATACGATATGAATATGGAAAGCCTGGCTTGCTTTCTTATGGTTGCGGAACACTTGAACATCACCGATGCTGCCAACCGGATGTTTATCAGCCCATCTACTGCAAGCAGACAGATTGCACATCTGGAAGAAGAATTCGGGGTAAAGCTGTTTGAACGCCATGCAGGCGTAATGTCGTTGACCAACGCCGGAAGTGTATTTCGTGAACATGCGCAAAAGATGATGGACGCATATGACGAAACACGGATGGCACTGCACCAGACTGTCGAAAACGGGGCGAATGAAATAAGAATCGCCATGCTGAACATGAGCTTTCCGGACATTATCATGCAAACTTTTCACGACCTGTGCAGCCGCTTTCCCGACGCTAAAATCAGTTTGACTCGATCATACCGTCCTTCTGCCTGCGAAGATTTGAAAACGGATAAGCTGGATCTGCTGCTGGGATTCAGGGCGGCTTTGCAGACGATGGACGATACGCTTGTTTGTGTTCCGCTGAAAAACGTTCCGTTTATGGTTGCAGTTTCTGCCAATTCTCCGCTTGCAGAAAAGCAGGGGCTCACCGCGGCCGATCTGGCCGGGCAGCCGCTTTTCATGTGGGAGAGAGAACGAAGCCCCATACTATATGACGCGATTATTCAGGGGTGTACATGGAAGGGAAACGCGCCCAACGTAATTGTGCGCCCCTATAGCCGTGACGATATTCTATGGCCCGTACTTTCCGGGCGGGGTGTTTCAATTTTTTCTGCCGGTGTGCTGCGCAATCTTCCGGATTCCTTGGTTGCACGTCCGTTCCTGGATATGCCGCCGGTTGACACATGCTTTTGCTTGCTTTATAAAAAGCGCAATAACAATCCGCTGATTTCTTATGCTGCGGATTCTTATGTGCGTGTCTTCCGCGAATTGTAAAATCGTTGCGCTTTTTGCAACGCTAAGCATAAGACACATTGCAAAAAATTCACTTCCCTTGCTTTCCCATCGGTGCTATAATGTGCCCCGCAAGCAGCTTGTCGATGTTTATTGAAAACAAGGGAGGAAAACCCATGAAGCATCTTTTGTCCTGGCTTCTTGTAGTTTGCATGCTTTTCACTTTCTGTGCAGCCGCCAACGCTGAAACCGGCGTCCTGACGGCGGAAGGCGCAGCGCAGGGCTTCGGCGGTGTCGTAAGCGTAAAGCTGACGGTGACGGACGGCGCGATCACGGAAGTTGTTATAAACGGAGAAAATGAAACGCCGACAATAGGTGGAAAAGCCATTGAAACAATGTCTGCTGCCATGTCGGCCACAGGAAGCATTGACGTTGACGGCGTAACAGGTGCAACTGTTACTTCGAAAGCGGTTCTTCTCGCCGCGCAGAATGCTTACAACCAGATTATGGGTGTGCAGCAGAGCAATGTAACAATGACTGCAGGAACTTATACTGCGACGGCCAACAGCTACGGCGGCTTGCTTACGCTTACCGTAACTGTATCTGAGAACGCCATTACCGGAATTGAAGTAGTCGAAAACTTCGATACATTCGCTATTGGCTCTATCGCAATTGACACATTGCCGGAGGAAATCATCGCAAACCAGAGCACTGGTGTGGACACAGTAACCGGTGCGAGCCTGACGACGAATGCAATTAAATCCGCCGTGCGCGATTGTCTGACGCAGGCGGGCGCAACGACTGCGCAGTTCAGCACACCGGTGGTTCATGAAAAGAACGCTGAACCCAAGGTGCTGCATACGGACATTGTTGTCGTTGGCTCCGGTCTATCTGGTACAACTGCAGCCATGCGCGCCATTGAACTGGGTGCGAATGTAATTATGCTGGAAAAGCTGTCCATCACCGGCGGAAGTGCCAAGAATTCGTTGGGCACGTTCATGATCTGCGAAGTTGATGAAAACGAAGGGTATCACCTGACGGAAGAAGAAGATACACTCGATGCGGCTGTCACGCGTTGGATGGAATATCAGAGTGTCAGCTACCGTGAGTCGATTTATCCCGACATTGACAGACTGAAATTCCAGCTTGTTCAGAGTATGTTTACCATCAATTGGCTGGTCGAACAGGGCGCGACCGTTATCCCTTACCAGGGAATCGCTGATCGTGGAATGGCGATGGTGCGTCTCGATGTGGAAAGCATTCCTGAAGGCACCCGCGCAGGCAAGCTCCTGACACTTTTGAGAGATAAATGCATTGATCAGGGGATGGAACTGTACACCGACACGCGCGCGACCGAACTGATCGTCGAAAATGGCAAAGTGGTTGGCGTTCGTGCTGAAACGAAAACAGGCGAGCTGGACGTTTATGCCGACAGCGTAATCCTTTCTACCGGCGGTTACTCTGAAAATCCCGATCTGCTCAACCGCTTGATCCCCGAACTGCCCGAGGTTTCCTCCTATGCCTCGGTTGGCAATACGGGCGATGGCCTTTTGATGGCCGAAGCAATCGGCGCGGCATTGTATGAGGATCAGTGGATTCACAACGGCCGCCCGCGTTGCTCCGCGCTGATGCATTCGCAGAGCATGTATTGCGACATCTTTATGCAGGATGCAAGCCCGATTGAAGGTCTGGACGAAACAACCTATCGCCGCCTTGTTGTTGACAGTGACGGCAACCGCTTCATGAACGAAGCGCAGGCATATTCTTCCCAGGATATGGCCATGTTCAAGCTGAATAACGCCCCGTATTGGTGCCTGTATACAGATTTGTCTGAAAAGGCTGCCGAAATTGCGGAGCAGGGCATCGACTGCGGAGAGGTTATCAAGGGCGACAGCATTCGCGAAGTTGCCGAAAAGGCTGGCATGAATGTCGATACCTTTGAAGCAACCGTCAATCGCTACAAGGAAATCGTAGCGGCAGGCGAGGATATCGACTTTGGCAAAAAAGCTGAATATCTCATTCCCATCTCCGAAGCGGGTCCGTATTATCTGGTTCGCATTCTTCCCGGCTGCTGTGATACGCTGGGCGGCGTTGTGACGGATGCAAATCAGCACGTACTGCGTGAGGATGGAAGCATCATTGAAGGACTTTATGCTACCGGTGCAATGACCAATGGTGTGTATTACAATCAGTACTATTTCAGCGGTACCCAGTTGACATTTGGCGCTACAAGCGGCAAGATCGCCGGCGAACAGGCTGCAAACGCACTGAATAAATAAAACAACTGCAAATGCCCCTTTCGAAGGCGCTGCCTTGCGAAAGAGGCATTTGCTTTTTCTGCATCGGCGCGCAAAAAAACGGCGCTTTTCGCAATGAAAAGCGCCGGTACTGTTTTGGCTGCTGAATCAGAAGACGACTACCAGCAGCATCTTGAATTTTTCCTTGCCGAATACCGCATGCGGGTGATCCTTGGGCATCACGATGGATTCGCCGGTGTGCAGAATGTATTTTTCCCCGTCAATGGTGATTTCGCCCTCGCCGTCCAGGCAGGTAACAAAAGCATCGCCGCCGGCCTTGTGGGAGCTGATTTCTTCACCTTTGTCAAAGGAAAACAGGGTGATGCTTACGCTGCTGTTCTGCGCCAGGGTTTTGCTGACGATCTGCCCGTCCTGATAGGCAACCTGATCGCGCAGCACCAGCACCTGCGCTTTATCGATGTTCTTCATCGGTCCGTTCATTGCTTTCAATCTCCTTTGAATGAATTTCAGCTGCATTATAACACGGCGGAAACAGAAGATCAATAAAGCAAATAAGGTTGCGGGAAAACACAGGGCATGCTATAATCTTTTTGCCGCGAAATGGAATTTCGCGTAAGAAAGGAAACAGAAAAACGATGAAAAAAATGATCGCATTTTTGCTGGCTGCCCTCCTGCTCGGCATGACCTGTGCGGCACTGGCCGATGAAGCGGCGTTGACGATGCGCGATATCACGGCGGACGGCAGCTATGTAATCAAGCTGAGCAGAAAAATCCGTCTGTCTCCCCCCAACGAGTGGGCATACCACAACTATCATGTTCAGCAGGGTGCCGCCACCGATGGTGAATATGCCTATATGATTATGGAAAATCAGGTGGACAGCCTGTGCTCAATTTGGAAGGTAAACATGCAGGACTGGACGGTGGCGGATACGATGTACGGGCTGGATCTGTCCCACGGCAACTGCATGTGCTACAACCCATCCCGCAAGCAGCTGGTTGTGGCCAACAACAAGCCCCGCTATGATACGCTCACCCTTGTGGACACCGACACGCTGCAGATTGCCGAAACCAAGCAGCTGAGCCATGACATGTATGCCATTGCTTACTGCGAGAGCCGCGATCAGTATGTTGTGGGCATCAGCGGCACCTTTAATTTTGCCGTGCTGGACAGCGAATTCAACGATGTGGCATACTACTTTGGCCTTGATACGGGCCTTGTAAAGCAGGGCGTGGACTGCGATGACAAGTATATTTACTTCCCGCAGAACAGTAAGGACTGCACGGTAAACCAGATAGTGGTCTATGATTGGGAAGGCAACTATATCAACACCGTCAAGGTAAACTCCTTCCAGGAAATCGAAGATGTATTCCATGTGGGGGATGACCTGTACATTGCCTTCAACGCCAGCGGATCTTATGTATATCAGGGCAATCTGCAGAAGGCGGAAGAATAAAAAGGCCGCCAAAGAAATTTGACAGCCGATGATGCTGCTTAGTCATGAAGCAGGAAACCGGTCAGATATCCGTAAAGGCCTGCCAGACACAGCCCGACGGCCAGCAGGGGATAGACGATCATCAAGCGGTTGGTTGTACCGAAGATGACCAGCACGCCCTGCATCAGGCTGCCGAGCATGGCGGTAATGATGCCTGCGCACCATGTCCCCAGCGCCCAGGAAGGCGGCAGACGGCGAAGATGTGACAGAATGAGGCAGACCAATGCGCCGCCGAGCAGGGGATACAGGAAGGCAAGAATCATGCTGAGTGCGTATACGTGATGGCTGAAGCACTCATACACAAAGGAAAAAACGGCACATCCGATGCTCAGCAGCAAAAAATGTCTGCTGAGCTTTTTCATTTGGCGATGCTGCGGATCAGTAACCGATGTAAACAATGTCGCTCACGCTCCTTTCCTGCGTGTTCCTGCCGGTAGTGGTCGGATGATTGATGACGCTGCCATTGAAGTACAGGGTGGAGGAACCGCCGCCGTCCAGGTTATAAGCCGTCTGTGCGCCCAGCGACTGCATCAGTTGCGCTAGCTCGTACAGGGACAGCCCGGCACTTTCACGTGTGCGTCCGTCCGATACGACAAACAGGTAATGCAGCGAATCGACGATGCCGATGGCCGTGCGCGGATTGCTGACCATGGCCTTGCCGACCTCTGTGCGGGTGGTTACGGCAATTTCCCCATCCTTTACCAGCGCAGGACCGAAGGAGAAAACCTGCATCGCTCCCTGTGAAAGCAGGGCGTTTGCGCTTACCTTGCTTTCCTCGATAATGGAAAAGGAGCCGTCCGAACCGATCACCAGATCCTCCTGATCGGAAGCGGCCGTGCTGCGGTACAGCGTGCCGCCCCGCAGCACGTATCCGCGCTCACGGGAGCCGTAGTAATCGCCGTTAATGGCCAGAATGGCATTCTTTCGGGCAGCGATGGCAGATGTCTTTTCGGTTACGTTTTTGCCGTAGGCATCATCCGCAAAAGCGGTTTTCAGGTATTCGGGGGAAGAAAGGGTGATGTCGGCAATATAGACGGTGGTGTCATCCAGTTCCTTGGTGGTGATGGTGACGGAAATATGCTCATCCCGATAGCTGTTTTCGGTAATGACGGGATCGGAAACGGCAGTTTCCTGCGCATCTTCCGCGAGATTGCCTGCGGCCTGCTCTGCATCGACCGTGGCTGTTACACGGCGGATGACAAAGGCATCCAGCACGACAAACACGGTATAACAAAGCAGAAGCAGAACGTACAGGGAAAGGAAGAGCCTGCATTTTTTGCTCATGGATGATGCTTGCCCCCTCCGCCGAAGCCTCCTCCGCCGAAACTGAACCCGCTGCCGTAAATCAGCCCGTTCATGGTGATTGTCTGCGAAGAGGTGCCCGATGTGAGCGTATAAGTATTGCCGCTTTGAATGGATGGCATACTGATGACAATTGAGGAAAAACGCTTGCGGCCCGTCCAGCTGATCAGCTCGTTTCCGTCCTCATCCAGCAGGGTGATGACCGTGCCGCTTTGTCCGGAGCAGGATACCAGCATGGCACCCTGCGTGGAGGTGCTGCCGAAATTCTGCGCCATGCCGGAGGCGCCGGCGGCAATTACGATGCCGCCCGTAATGGTTCCCGTGCCGTTGAAATCCAGCGCGCCGTTTCCGCTGTTTTCGGGACCCGATACATAGAGCTCCCCGCCGGTCACGGTGAAATCGCCGTTGGAATCCAGGCCGTCGCCATCCGCATTGATTACGGTGCATCCGCCCGAAATGATAATTTCGTTGCTGTCATTGGATTCAAAAAAGCCGAACTGCGATTCACTGTTCCCGTCGGCGGCATTCATACCGTCATCCGAGGCGGTAATATCGATGCTTCCGCCCGATATTTCAATCCGCTGCCCTTCAATGCCTTCATAGCTTTGGGCGATTGTGATGGTGCCGCCCGATATCAGCACATCGGTATCGGCATGGATGCCGTCATCCCCGGTTGTGATCTGATAGGTTCCGCCCGAAATGACAACATTTGCGCTGCCGTGAATGGCATCGTCCGGGCAGTCCAGCACATAATTTCCGCCGCTCAGGGATATGATCCCGCCGGATTTTATCCCTTTGGTGCTGATGCTGTCCTTGGAAGATCCCGAACTGCTGCCCCAGCCGCCGCGATCCCGGCCGCGGTCATCCCGACTGGAAGAGACCTCGGCGCTTCCGCCGCCTGTGGTTACGGCAAAATCGCCGCCTGAAATTTCGATGTTTCCGCTTGCGTATATGCCGTCACCGTCAGCGGAAACGTGTATGCTGCCGCCGCTGATGACAATCAGCCCGCGGTCGGTCTCCTCATCGTTTTCGGCGCGGAGACCATCCCGGCCGGCTGTGATGCTCAGCGTGCCGTCTGCCATGTAAACGCCGTTCTTTGCCGTGATGCCATGGTTGACGGCCGTAACCCGAACATTGCCGCCTGTGATTTTCAGCTTGCCTTTGGAGACGATGCCGTGGCCGCCGGCGGAAAGGACGGTCAGGGAACCGCTTCCGTTGATGGTCAGGGTATCCTTGGAAAACAGGGCAGCATCGATGTTCGAATCGTCTATGGCTTCAAAAGTTTCGCCGCAGGAAAGGGTGCTTTGCGTGCCGGCATCCAGGGTAATAAACACCTTGTCCGCCTGGCGGACATAGATGGCGGCGGAGGTTTCGCAGTGGATATCCGCGCTGCTTAGTACCAGCTGAACTTTGGCGTTTTTCGGGGCATCCACAATGATCTGTCCGTCCGTAAGCGTGCCCGACAGCACATAAATGCCCTCGGAAGAAATGGTGACCGCAGCGCCCAGGACGGAAACCGCCGCGCTTTCACACGAAGCGGAATCGCCTTCAAGCAGGATACGGACAGCTTTGCCTGCATCATAGGTTTGGCTTAAATCGCGATTGGTAAAATAGCCGCTGTCTTCTGCCCATGCGGCGGGGACACTGCCGAGCAGCGTCAATGCCAGCAGCAGAGGGATCAGCTTCCGGGCTGCTTTCATGCAACTTCCTCCTTTTGCGGGGGTGCACTTAGGATACTCCCGGCAAATTACAAGACAATGAAATAAATGTGAACAAACGGATAAAATGTTTCGCGCGGAAACAAAAGCCCGGCAGAAAAGACTGCCGGACAGCTTAAATTTGCGTCACTTGGCGGCGCAGGGCATGGTGATGGTAATGACGGCGCCGTTTTCATTGTGGATGGAAACGTGCATTTGCCCGTGGCTGTAGTAATACAGGCGCAGGCAGGTATTGGCCAGGCCGATGTGACCGCCGGAAGCCTCGATGGAGACTTTGCCCTTTTCGATTTCCCGAATGCGCGCCCGCAGGCTTTGAAGCATTTCCTCCGAGAAGCCCGTGCCGTTATCGCGGATGCACAAGATCAGCTGCTCCTTTTCAATGCGCCCCGTTACCGACAGACGCCGCAGCTCATTTTGGCCGTTGAATCCGTGGGTCAGGGCGTTTTCCACCAGGGGCTGCAGGGTCAGCTTGGGCACGGTGATTTCGCTTAGATTTTCGGGCACTTCGATGGTGAACTCCAGGTTGTTTTCATAGCGGGCCTTGGCAAGCATCAGATAGTTGCGTACGTTTTCGATTTCCTCCGCCATGGTTGCCGTGCGGGAACGGGTATCGGTGGAATAGCGAAGCATCTGGGCAAACTGATCGCAGATTTCAATCACATCATAGTTGCCGCTTTCCATGGATTTGGCACTGATGATGTTGAGCGTGTTGTAAATGAAATGCGGGTTGATCTGTGTTTGCAGGGCGCTGAGCTGGGCATGCAGCGCGCCCTCGCGCAGCGCCATTTCGTTGGTGGTGCTGTCGCGCAGCTTGATCATCAGGTGATTGAGCACCTGCTCCAGATCGTATATTTCCTTATCGCTCGGAGACGTGACGGTGGTCAGCAGCGCTTCATTGGGCAGCTCATTGGCATGGAGCACGCTGTTGGCGGGCAGCTGGCGTACTTTCTTGGTCAGTTTGCGGATGGAATAGGTAAGCCCGATGGAGATTAAAATAATCAGCGC
>CAVFPH010000041.1:12197-19064 GCA_963624325.1 bacterium | reverse complement strand
TGCAGGTGGGGATGGAATTTACAAAGCAGACGAAGGGATCAAAGAAGCTGAGCAGGATGCAGTAGACTGCTGCAAGGGCGATGGTGCTTACGGAAGCGTTGCCGGTGATGGCGACGCAGCCGACAGACTCACCATAGGTAGTGTTGGGGCAGCCGCCGAAGAAGGCACCTACGATGGAACCGACGCCGTCACCGATCAGAGTATGATCCAGACCGGGATCGGTGATCAGATCGCGTCCGATGATGGAGGAAAGATTTTCATGGTCGGCAATGTGTTCGGCCAAGGTTACAAAGGCAACGGGCGCGAAGAGGACAAACAGGCTCAGTACATCGGCAAAGCTCTTGATGGTGTTGGGAGCATCGTCATATACGCCGAACATGCCCAGGAAAGTGAAACGGGGCATTTTGAAAAGCTGCATATTGTCGAAAGCGGAGAGATTGACCAGCTGGAGCACTTCGCAATTGGCAGCCTTCCCGATGAAAGTCAGAACCAGCGCGATCACATAAGCACCCAGGATGCCGATGATGAAGGGGATCATCTTCATTCCCTTGCTGCCCTTTACAGAGGCAAACACGGTGATGAAGAAGGCGATCAAACCGACAAGGATGGCCACCAGATTGTAGCTGCCGGAAGCAGTGTTGTTCAGGTTGTTAACAGCACTGCTGCACAGGGAAAGACCGATCAGGGCAACGGTAGGGCCGATTACAACGGGGGGCAGGAGCTTGCTGACCCAGGCTGTACCGGTCTTTTTGACGATCAGAGCGATGAGAACATAAACCAGACCTGCGAACAGGGCACCGACGAAAATACCCAGGAAACCAAAGGCGGTTGCACCGGCCAGCGGGCTGATAAAGGCGAAGGAACTTCCCAGAAACACAGGGCTCTTTTGACGGGTGGCGATGTAGATGTAGAACAGCGTGCCGAAGCCGGCTCCGCACAGAGCGGCAGGCTGATTCAGATACAGTCCGGTGCTGTCGGCCAGTACGGGCACCAGCAGGGTAGC
The DNA here is from genome assembly GCA_963624325.1 of bacterium. Taxonomy (GTDB): domain Bacteria; phylum Bacillota; class Clostridia; order Christensenellales; family Aristaeellaceae; genus SFMI01. Next base: position 18,061 of record CAVFPH010000041.1, on the reverse strand, counting down.
GGCCATGATGGCCAGCAACTGCTGGAAAGCGTAGACAAGGTTCTTCTTGAGGGGCGGTTTCTGATTGATGTCATAGACCAGTTTCATAGGGATTCCCTCCGTTTCGTTGATCAACCCTGCGCGCCTCTCGCATAAAAAAACCTTACCCCGGGCAGGGTAAGGCATTCAAACACAATTTCGTCTGGTGTTGCAGCCTTCCCGGCCTCTCTGGACCGCGGTTAAAGGGCACGCATTCAGTTGTCTTAGGGAGTGTAGCACGATGCGCTGCAATTGTCAAGGGCAAAAATGAAAATTTGGGAAATTCAGTCACGAATTTCCCAAAATCAACAGCGGTAAGCCGGCTGATGCTGTTACTGATCTCTGCAGGCATTGACATAAAGTCGTGCCGCATCTTTTATGCCATCATAACACTCGGCTTTAAGCAGACCAGGCTTCAAGATGGAACTGGATATGCCAAATGCTGCTGCTCCGCATGCTTTGTATTGCGGCAGGTTTTCAAGCGTTATGCCTGCGGCGACCAGAAAAGGAATATGCTTAAGCGGCTCGCGCAGCGCTTTAAAGTACGAAATTCCCAAGCAGCCTGCGGGGAAGAGTTTTACCATGTCCGCGCCAAGCCGCACCGCATCCAAACATTCAGTCGGGGTCATTGCACCGGGGACGGAAACAAGGCCAAGACGCTTGGTTTCCCTGATGACATCGGCATTTGTATTTGGCGAAATGATGTACTTTGCGCCTGACTGCGCAGCTAAAGTAACCTCCTCGCAAGTCAGTACCGTGCCGGCGCCAACACAGAGACGATCGGAAAAGCGATCCGTCAGGATCTCCAGAGCGTGCAGGGTATGATCCTTTCCGTCCGAGCTGCTGTGATCAAATGCAATCTCCAGACAGCCGACACCGGCATCGACCAGAGCCTGAGCGACCGGGACAACTTGGCACTCGTCCAATCCGCGTGCAATAACGACCAAACGATTTTGAAGCAGAATGTCCAGCGTGGACATAAAAACATAACCTCCCTGCGAGCACTAAACCTGGCATGGCGAAAAAACCGAAACCATACCGTGCACGCAATTTTCGAAGAATTATTGCTGCTGATCGCTTTCGTCAAAGGGATCGCCGCATTCGGGACAGAACTTGGGCGGATGTGCAGGATCTTCAGGCTGCCAGCCGCATTTATCGCAGCGATAGATCGGAGCGCCGGCCGGGCGCTTTGCGCCGCATTCCGAGCAGAATTTGCCGGTGTTAACAGCACCGCAGCTGCAGGTCCAGCCCTTGGCCGCATCGGCTTCGGGCTTCTTTGCCCCGCACTCGGGGCAGAATTTGCCTGTGGCCGTCGCTCCGCAGGAACATTTCCAGCTCCCGGCAGGCGCTGCCTGCTGCTGAACCTGCTGCTGCGCCCCCATCTGGAACAGGGACTGGGCATTGATGCCTCCGCTCTGCTGCGCCATTCCCATGCCCATAAAGCCGGTAAAGGCACCGGCGGTGTTCCTGGCGGCATCCTGCATTGCCTGCGCCTGCGCACCGACAAGCTGCGCCGCAGCCATGTTGGTGTTGCGGAAAACCGCGTTGCGCTGCAGTTCCTTGATCATCGCTTCGTCTTCGTCCGAGGCTTTTACCGAATTGACGCCGAAGGAGACAATTTCAACCCCGCGCAAATTTGCCCACTTTTCAGTCAGCACCTCGTTGAGCGCATCGGCGATTTCCATGGTGTGCGCTGGCAGAGAGCTGTAACGGATGCCCATATCGGAGATTGCGGCGAAGGCGGGCTGAAGCGCAGTAAGCAGTTCGGATTTCAGCTGGCTGTCAATACGGTCACGGGTGTACTGACCGTCAACATTGCCGCATACGTTTTTGTAGAAGAGCATGGGATTGGTGATGCGGTAGCTGTATTCGCCAAAGCACTTGATGGCGATATCGACATCAAGGCCGATGTTTGTATCCACCACGCGGAAGGGAACAGGGCTGGGAGTGCCGTATTTGTTGCCGGTAATTTCCTTGGTGTTGAAGAAGTATACGCGCTGATCTTTGCCGGCCTGCCCGCCAAAGGACAAGCGGTCAAAAGTGGCCTTCAAAAGCTGCTTTAATTTGTCGGTGTTGAAGGCGCCGTAGAAAATAGAGGGCTCAGAGCTTTGATCGTAGACAAATTCGCCCGGCTCGGCAGAAAACTCTACGATTTTGCCCTGGTCGACTACCATGGCACACTGTCCCTCGTTGACAGCAATGACGGAACCGGCTGAGATGATATTATCATCCTCATTGCGGCTGCCGCCGAAACGTCCTTTTGTCTTCTTGCTGGCTTTGGCAGCCAATACGCCCTCGGGCATGGCATCCAGATAGAAATATTCCTTCCACTGGCTGGCAAGTGTTCCTCCGACAGCGTTCAATCCTGCACGAATCAGTCCCATGTTTTTGTTCCTTTCTCTTTTTATAATAAGCAACATTGTGCTATGATCCGATACGCAGCATCATTGTACACCAAAGCATTCGGTTTCCGCAACCCCTTGCGGGCAAAACGGTTGAAAATCGGATAAATAACGGCTATAATCTGTTTGTCAAGGAGGAAATCAGCATGGAAGAGACGGCAGCAATGCTTTCGGAACTTTGTCAACGCGCCGTAAAGCGCCGTACTACCTTGTACAGCCGCTTTTTGAATATTGCCCAGCAGCATGAAGGCGAAGCTGCAGCGCGCCGTGCTGATGCCTTTTATTGCCTTTATGGCGGAGCGGCAGGATGTGAGCGGGTAATGCTGGGCGTAAGCGGAGAAGAGGTACCGGACGAAGGACAATTCCCCATTGCCTGTTTGCTGGCTTCGCCGCGAAGCACCCGTTTTGCCGCGCCGATTGCACACCGGGATGTGCTTGGTGCGCTGATGGGACTTGGAATCGAGCGGGAACTGATTGGCGATATTGTGGTGCGTGAAACGGGAGCATACATCTTTTGTATTGAACGGATGGCCGATTTTATCTGCGAAAGTCTGACGCAAATCGGGCGGACAGATGTGCGATGCACGCGTGCCGTGCCGCCCGACGGAGAACTGCGCGAAAGCCGTCAAATCTGTCTTCAGGTCTCTTCGCCCAGATTGGATGCGATTGTTGCGCACTTGTTTCACTTGAGCAGGGGAGATGCACAGCAGCTGTTCAGACAGGGACGCATTATGGTGGACGATGCACCATGTGAGCGACCCGACTATACAATGAAGGACGGACAGATTATTTCCGTGCGCGGATACGGCAGAGCAAGGTATTTGGGTGCAGACGGAAAAAGCAAAAAAGGAAAGGATATTGTGAAAATCGCGCTGTATACATAAAACAACGCATTTTTATACATTCCACAATGCATTGAACAATGCATCCGTATTTTCCTGAGAGTATTCGATCTCGGATGAATACATGCGGGCAAGATCGCAGAAATCAGCGATTCCAAAGGGTGCAGATGCACGATGAAAGGAGGCAAGATAAGATATCAGCCTGACACTCAGCAGACAAAAAGCCAATCGCGGACGGAGTTCATCACCATCTTCTGCCGCAGCGATATGACGAAAAAGAAAATAAACCAACAGCTGCTCCAATGCAATTTCCCACGAAATCTCGGAAAGCGGAGCAGCTGTCTTTTCATTTAGAAGCAGGGAAAGTTCATTTGTCCATGCGTCATCCAACCGTTCCAGGCTTTGGTACAGCTGCGCCCACTCTTTTAGAGTGCAGGAAGGAAATACGAGCTTTTCTGATTCGACGAGCAGATCCATTCGATTGCTGATAGACATTGACCGGTCCTGAGCAACGGAAAGCCAGAGATCCCGTTTTTGAAGGATATGTTTGTCTCGGCGAGACAAACGGCCTTTGAAACCATCGTCGGAAAGCGTCACCAGACGCACAGACTCTTTTCTTGTCAAAATTAAGCGGGCGGCCGCTTCACAGCACAGCCCCAGCCCCATTTCCTCACGATCGGATAACATATTTCGAAACCTTGGATGATCTGCGCAAATCTGGCATAAAACATCGCTTCCGGCTTCGATGATCAGATCACAAAGCCCGTCCTTGTTCAGAAAAGGACAGTGTTCATCGGATGAAAGCCGAAAATGCGGCGAACTTTCCATATCGATATGGCTGCGCAGCCGTTCGCCCAGCGTACCGGGCATAGCCTGATAACGCTGCAGAGACAGAGAATCAATATCAATTTCCCATCCGACGCAGCAGGTGTGGCGGCAGCTGCTTGCAATGCAGCGAAAATCCGCATAATAATCCGGAACAATCAGTTTCATTCCACTCACCTCTGCCTGCAGATACGACAGTTATTATACGCCGAACCGCCGAATATACGCAAGTATAAGTGGTGAAAGCCTTGCAAAAAATAAAAATTCAAAATGCAGAATAAAAACGCAATTTAGGTATTGACAAATGTATAATGATGTGTATAATAATGCATGTTTCCAAAATAATTATTCAGGAGGAACACAAAATGAAAAAGCTGATTGCTCTGCTGCTGACCCTGACTTTTATCCTTAGCCTGTCCGGTGCCGCTCTGGCCGAAAACAAGCTGGAAAAGATTCTCTCCGTCGGCGAAATTACCTTTGCTACTTCTCCGGACTTTGCTCCCTGCGAGTTCATTAATCCCAATGCTACCGGCGATGATCAGTATGTCGGCGCCGATGTTGAACTGGCTAAGTACATTGCCGAAAGCCTGGGTGTCAAGCTTGTAATCATGCCCATGGAATTCAGCGCCCTGCAGGCTGCAATCACCCAAGGCAAGGTTGATATGGCGATTTCCGGCTTTGCCTATACCGAAGAGCGTGCCGAGAACATGCAGCTGTCTGCATTCTTCAATTACAGTGAGAGCGAAGGTCAAGGCCTTCTGGTCCTGAAGGATAAAGCTGCGGAATATGCCACTGCCGAATCCTTTGCCGGCAAGACCATTGCTGCCCAGAATGCTTCTCTTCAGTACAATCTGGTTACCAGCCAGCTGCCGTCCGATGTCAACGTAAAGATGATTTCCAACCTGAACGATGCCATTATGATGCTGATCACCGGCAAGGTGGATGCGGTTGCAGTAGACGCCGACAATGGTGCCCTCTTTGCAAACAACTATGATTCCATCGCGATGGCTGACTTCCACTTTGAGTACTCTTCTGAAGGCAATGTACTGGCCGTCACCAAGGGTGAAACCGAGCTGATTGAAGCGATCAACAAGATCCTTGCCGAAGTCAACGAAAAGGGCCTGTATCAGCAGTGGAAGGATGAGGCCACGGAGCTTGCCAAGTCCCTGGGCATCGATGTAAACTGATTCAGCCGTAATACTACAGCGCATGAAATAGAAGGAGTGCTCCTATGCTGCAAAATGTTATCAAGGTGCTGACCAAGTACGGCTACCTGTTTGCGGATGGTTTATGGATTACCATTGAGCTGTCACTGATCACCGTTGCATGTTCCAGTATTTTAGGGTCGCTGATGGCGATCCTGCGCCGCAGCAAGATTGGTGTGATTCGCTTTATTACCTCCGCTTACGTGGAAATCGTGCGCGGTACGCCCTTGCTGCTGCAGCTGTACTTCTTCTATTTCATGCTGCCGCAATTTCTTCCCTTCTTTAACCTAAGTGAATTTGCCTGCGTGGTAATTGCATTGGTTTTCAACTCCATTGCCTATGTTGCCGAGATTGTCCGCGCCGGTATTGATGCCGTAGACCGCGGTCAGATGGAGGCTGCACGGTCTCTGGGCCTTAACAGCCATCAGGCGATGGTGCGGGTAATCTTGCCGCAGGCGGTAAAGAACATTCTGCCGGCTCTGTGCAATGAGTTTGTATCCGTCATCAAGGAAACTTCGCTTGCTTCCACCTTCTTTATCGGGGATATCATGAGCCAGTACAAGATCATCAAC
>CAVFPH010000041.1:0-12105 GCA_963624325.1 bacterium | reverse complement strand
ATCATCAACGGCTTTACTTTCCTGATTATCGAGCCCCTGCTGATTGCGGGTATTATCTACTTCATTATCACGTTTGTGCTCAGCAAGGCGATTGCCGTTCTGGAAAGGAAGATGAAAGCAAGTGACTAAGCAGCTGACCGAAAACATGATCGAAACCGTTGATGTGACGAAAAATTTCGGAAAACTTCATGTGCTTAAGGGCATCAATCAGCATGTTGCCAAGGGCGAAGTTGTATCCATCATCGGACCTTCCGGCTCCGGCAAATCGACGTTTCTTCGGTGCCTGAACCTGCTGGAGAAGCCGACATCCGGACAAATCTTCTTTGAAGGTGAGGAAATCACGGGAAAACATGTCAATATCGACCAGCATCGTCAGAAAATGGGCATGGTTTTCCAGCACTTCAACATCTTCCCGAACCTTACGGTGGAGCAGAATATAACCATGGCTCCCGTCTTGCTGAAGAAAAAAACGAAAACGGAAGCTGCCGATATGGCAAAGGAACTGCTGGCGCGCGTCGGCCTGATCGACAAGGTGAATGAGCACCCTTCCCGTCTGTCGGGCGGGCAGAAGCAGCGCTTGGCCATTGTCCGCGCGCTGGCCATGGAGCCGGATGTAATGCTGTTTGACGAGCCGACTTCCGCACTGGATCCCGAAATGGTCGGCGAAGTACTGCAGGTAATTAAAACCCTTGTAAAAAGCGGTATGACGAGCGTAATCGTAACACATGAGATGGGCTTTGCCCGCGAGGTAAGCGACCGCGTACTCTTCATGGATGACGGCGTTATTGCCGAGGAAGGCACCCCCACGCAAATTTTCGGAAACCCTCAAAATTCCCGTACGCAGGAATTCTTGAGCAAGGTGCTTTATTGAGGAGAGCCGACAATGGATCATGAAAAATTGACAGCCCTTCAGACGATTGATGCCAACAGCGCTTTGTTCTGCGATATCAGCCGTAAAATCTGGGGCTATGCCGAACTGTCTCTGAAGGAATTTCAGTCAGCGGTACTCTATGAAAAGGTGCTGGCTGAGAATGGTTTTACGGTTACGTCCAATATGGGCGGCATCAAGACGGCCTTTTGCGGAAGCTATGGCCACGGTCATCCCGTAATCGGTATTTTGGGGGAATTTGATGCCCTGTCCGGCCTGTCTCAGCAGGCAGGCTGTACGCATCAAGCGCCTTTGACACCGGGCGGAAATGGACACGGCTGCGGACACAACCTACTGGGGGCCGGTGCATTGGCGGCCGCCTTTGCCGTTAAGGCATATCTGGAACAGCATCCGCAGCAGGAGGGCACGGTCATTTTCTTCGGTTGTCCCGGCGAGGAAGGCGGCGCCGGCAAGGCTTTCCTTGCCCGTGATCATGTCTGGGAGCACTTGGATGCTGCTGTTACCTGGCACCCGTCAGATGTAAACGAGGTGGCCAGCGGCACATGTGTTTCCTGCATCCAAAAAGAATTCCAATTCCACGGCATTGCATCACATGCCTCGGGTTCGCCTCATCTGGGGCGCTCAGCATTGGATGCAGTGGAACTGATGAACATCGGTGTACAGTTCCTGCGTGAGCATATGCCGTCAACCGCGCGTATCCATTACGCCATCACGGATGCAGGCGGAAAGAGTCCGAATGTTGTCCAGCCGGAGGCAAAAGTGCTCTATATGGTTCGCGATGTGCAGGTTGCGCAGGCGATTGCATTGCAAAAGCGGGTAGATCAGATTGCTAAAGCAGCTGCCATGATGACTGAAACCACCGTGACGGAGCAATTTATTGACGGTACTGCCAATACCGTTCCTAACGCAGTGATGGAAAAGCTGGCGTATGAAAATTTTGAAGCTTTGGGCGTAGCAAAGCATACGGAAGCGGAAATGCAGCTGGCGCAGGAATATATTGACAGCTATGCTGCAAAGCCCGATTGTCTGCCGGGCTCCGCAACATCGGAGAGCCCTGAAATTGCTGCTTTTGTCAAGCAGGCTACCGACAACGGGAAACTTCCGATCAATGATTTTCTGATGCCGCTGCATCACAGCACAAAAAGCAGCGCGGGCTCTACGGATGTAGGAGACGTAAGCTGGCAAACGCCTACCGTGCAGATCCATGCCGCATGCTGGCCGTCCGGTGCGCCCGGACACAGCTGGCAGAACGTATCCTGCGGCGCAACCGGTATTGCCGAAAAGGGCATGTTGCAGGCGGGCAAGGTAATGGCAGGTACGGTGATTGACCTACTGCTCAAACCTGATGTGCTGAGCGCCGCACAAGCGGAATTCAAAGAAGCTGCCGCCACAGGCTATACGTGTCCGATTCCGTCGGATGCCATTCCGGTGGCCATCGAAGACTAAACCAAAAACAGAACAATCAGCATGATACCGGGCACAGATGCAGCAGCACCGTGCCCGGTTTTTTGCGATTGTCTGTTTTCTTTTGACAATGTCCTTGCTTTATTTTTCTGTTATGGGTTCTGCCGACAGGCAAGTTTCTGCATCGGCGGATTCCGGAGAGAGACGGCGGAGCTTCAGTTTTTGATCCTCAACCGTGGCTTGTACGCTGTCACCCAGCTTCAAATGGCCCGAGATGATTTCTTCACTCAGTGCATCCTCTACCTGACGCTGGATGGCACGGCGCAGCGGACGGGCACCGAACTTTTCGTCATAACCTGCCTCGGCCAAAAGCCGTGCTGCCTCGGCATCGTAGCTTAGCGTGATGCCCATGCCGGATAACCGTTTTTGCATTTGATGCAGCATCAGATCGGCAATCTGCAGAATTTCCGCGTGAGTGAGCGCGTGAAACACCACCAGCTCATCAACGCGGTTGATAAATTCCGGACGAAAAACCTGCTTGACAGCATCCATTACGCGCTCCTTCATCCCGGAATAATCGGATGGTGTACCGTTGCTGCCAAAGCCAACCACGCGTCCGTCATTGATGGCATGCGCGCCTGCATTGCTGGTCATAACAATGACGCAATTGCTGAAATTGACAACCCGTCCGTTATTATCGGTCAGACGGCCGTCATCCAAAATTTGAAGCAGCATGTTGAAAACATCGGGATGCGCCTTTTCGATTTCGTCAAAGAGCACAACGCTGTAGGGCTTGCGCCGTACGCCCTCGGTCAGCTGGCCGCCCTCTTCGAAACCGACATAGCCCGGCGGTGCTCCGACCATACGCGATACGGTGTGTTTCTCCATGTACTCGCTCATATCAAGGCGAATCAGAGCACTTTCATCGCCGAACATGGCCTCGCCAAGAGCCCGGCAAAGCTCGGTTTTGCCAACACCTGTGGGTCCGAGAAAAATGAATGAGCCGATGGGACGGCGCGGATCCTGCAGTCCTGCGCGGGCACGGCGGATGGCACGGGAAACGGCGGAGATGGCCTCATTCTGACCAATGACGCGCTGATGCAGGATATCTTCAAGGTGCATCAAGCGCTCACTTTCGCCTTCGGTCATGCGCTGAACGGGCACTCCGGTCCAGGCGGACACCACCTGCGCAATATCTTCTTCCGTTACCGTACTCTGGTGGGAAAGCTTCAGCTGCTCCCATTCTGCGCGAGCATCGGCAATTTCGGTACGGATCTGATGCTCATTGTCACGCAGATCGGCGGCACGTTCATAATCCTGATGATCGATGGCCTCCTGCTTTTCACGGGTGACGGAGGCAAGGTGATCTTCCTGAACCTTTAAATCGGGCGGCGGAGTAAAGGCGGCAATGCGAACACGTGACGCAGCCTCATCCATCAGGTCAACCGCTTTATCGGGCAGGTAGCGATCATTGATATAGCGTGCCGACAGCGTAACGGCAGCCTGAATGGCTGCATCTGTGATATGAACGCGATGATGTGCCTCGTACTTGTCCCGCAACCCGCGGAGAATTTCAACACTTTCCGCCTGCGTGGGCTCATCCACACTGACAGGCTGAAAACGGCGGGACAGCGCTGCATCCTTTTCAATGCTCTTGCGGTAATCGTCCCGCGTGGTTGCACCGATGCACTGAAGCTCGCCACGCGAGAGCGCAGGCTTCAAAATGTTTGCGGCATCCATGGCCCCTTCGCCTTTGCCCGCACCGATAATGTTCTGTAGTTCATCGATAAAGACAATCACATCGCCTGCAGTACGAATTTCCTGCATCAGGTTTTTCAGGCGCTCTTCGAATTCTCCACGAAATTTTGTGCCCGCAACCAGCGCACCGACATCCAGGGAAATCAGCCGTTTGCCGGCGATGGTTTCGGGAATGGTACCGGCAATCATACGCTGTGCAAGTCCTTCCGCTACGGCGGTTTTACCGACACCGGGCTCGCCGATCAGAATGGGATTGTTTTTTGTGCGGCGGGACAGGATTTGAATGATTCGCTCAATTTCCTTGTCTCTGCCGATGACGGGGTCAAGCTCTCCCTGACGGGCACGGCGGGTCAGGTCTGTTCCGTATGCACAGAGAGCACTGCCGTCGTCTGAAGAAGCAAAGGATCCATCGGATGGTGCTGATTCTGCATGAACGGGTTCTCCGGAGATTCGGCGAAGAACACTTTTGCGAAGCTGCTCTCTGTCGCAGCCGGGAGAATTCAAAATGCGCGATGCAACGCCCTCACTTTCACTGAGAAGGGCAAGCCAGATATGGGCGCTTGTGACGTAAGGATGCCCCAGCCGCTGCGCCTCACGCATACTGCTTTCCAGCAGCTTTTTGGCACGGGGCGTAAACTCCAATGGTGTTTGCAAACCCGTTCCTTGACCGATAAAAATTCGGATGGCAGAGCGGACAGCCTCCTCCGACATGCTTTCGGGCAGATCAGGCACATCGTCGCGTGCCTCGGATACCAAGGCCAGCAGCAAATGCTCAGTTCCCACATAGGGGTTTCGCATGGCCTGGGCTTCCTTTTGGGCAACGGATAAAATGCGCTGTGCGCGCTCATTGAATTTAGCGTAAATGGCCATTAATTTCCTCCATGAATCAAGTCCCGTATACGGCGGGCACGAAGTACATCGGATGCAGTGCTTTGCTGCTTTGCAGCGGCTTCAAGCCCTGCTTGCGTATCGGAGCACAGCTGATACAGCCGTTCCAGCTGCTCTTCCGAAAGGCTCAGCGTACCAAGAGCTTTCCCGAGCGTCAGCGCCGACCACAGATGCATGCCTTCGGCACGGCTGATTTTGCGTGCGTAGCGTGCCACGCCGTAGGCACGGTAAATCGCGTCCAGCACAAACTCGTCCCCACGATCGGCAGCCTTGGCACGCAGCTGACGCTCGAGTGCAATCAGCTGTTCGGCGTGGGATTGCAGGCGGTGCAGGATGCCGGCCGTATCTATGCCCAGCGTTATGCGGTTTTCAAGCAGATACAACGCGTCTCCGCGCTCTTCCTGGGACGAGGCGGTACTGTACAGCAGCAGGCCGGACAAGCCGAACATGCGCTTTATGTTGGGAATCTGCTTGAACAATGTCAGCGCAGGCAGGTGCAGCAGGAGCGATGCACGCATTCCGCTGCCTGCGTCGCAGGGACGGGCAGTAAGGTAGCCATACTGCGCGGAGTGTGCGTAGGGGTGATCGGTTTCCAGCGCCTGCTCCAATGGCAGGCACAGTGCCAGACAATCGGACAGGCCGCCATTCTCGTCATAGGCTGCGATACGCAGATGATCGGCTGCAGCGGTCTGCATACACAGCCGGTCATCCTGCCGTAGGTAGGCAGAGGACAGGGCGTTGTCTGCACTGTCCGGATCCAGCAGGCCATGCGCAATCAGCACACGGCGCTGTTCCGGCTCCATCTGCTGCACCATTAGGTAAGTAAAGGTATCTTCTTCCTTTTCAAGCACAGGCAGGACGCGTTTGTTTACGGCCTGGACCACGTCCGATCGGCCGTCGGAGAAGAAGGGCAAATCGGCATAACTGCGGTGCAGGCATACCGCACCGCTCATCAGAAAGTCCTTCACGGCTGCTTTGCCTCGCTTTCCAAAGCGCGGATTTTGTCACGCAGCGCCGCAGCATGCTCGTAGTTTTCCTCACTGACGGCTTGATACAGCTCGCCACGAAGCTGATCGATCTGCTGTGCACGGGGATCGGCCGGCAATTTGGCCGGGGTATTTTCGGACAGAGGTGCTGTCTGCGGCGGTGTCTGCTGCGGAACGGAGTCCAGCTGCATAAAAAGCTTTCCGAGAATGGGGGTAAAGGCATCGTAACAGGCGGGGCAGCTCAAACGGCCTGTATGCAGAAATTGCTCCGTTGTGCGTCCGCAGCAGGGACAAACAATGGCGGGAGGATTGCTGCCCATCAGCACACCCAGCAACGTTGCCTGCACGCTTTGCGCATCGCCGCGCTGAAGACGGGCGGCACATAGGGGGCAAAGGTGGCGGGTGCTTGCCTTGCCGGAGGTAATTACGGTGACCGCTACACGGGCAGGACGCTTTCCGCATTCTTCGCACATCATGTGGCACCTGCCTCCTTTCTGCGCTGAGCGATGGTCAGCAGCATGCTGCGCAGGATTCTTGCCCTCATCGCGTCTTTTACACTTTCGGTTACGGGGACCGAAAGGGCAGCTGCGCTTGTAGCAGAGGTCATGAGCTGTGCATCGGCAGCGGAAATTACGCCGCGTTCGGCAAGCTGATTGGACAAAACCTGCGCTTCAGCTGCTGTGATACTGCTGCCGATTCGGTCAGACAACAGGTAAGCAAGCTGTTCCCGATCGCCGCGCACGATACGCACGATCCGGATATATCCGCCACCCCCGCGCTGGCTGCTGGTAACGTAGCCGTGATCGGGGGTAAAGCGTGTAGAAAGGACATAATTGATTTGCGAAGGGGCACAATGAAAGTAGGCGGCCAGCTCGTTGCGCTTTAGGTCCACCTCAGCTTGCGGCTCTTCACTGATCATGTCCTTGATAAATTGTTCAATGGTATCGCTCAGTCTCACTTGTTTTTTCACTCCTCGGTCGATCAGCATAACACTGACTAACTTTGACCATTGAAATGGTAACATAGATTTCAATAAAAAGCAATACTTTTTTTCTGCTATGGTATTGACATGCCGCTTATCTTATGGTTTAATCTTTTCGCGCTTTGCGGTTTAGTAAAGCTAAACTGCAAACTGTCACCTGCAGTTTAGCAAATCTAAACTGTATGGTGCTGCCGAAAGCTTAGTAAAAGTAAACCCTTCGTAGCTGTAAAGGAGCGATATCATGGACATCGGCGAAAAGCTTCGCCGCCTGCGCATACAGCGCAATTTGACTCAGGAGGAAATGGCTGACCGATGCGAATTGAGCAAAGGCTTTATTTCGCAGGTGGAGCGCAATCTGGCTTCTCCCTCCATCGCAACGCTTACCGACATGCTGGAATGCTTGGGAAGTGACTTAAAAACATTCTTTTCGGAAGCGGATCAGGAAGAAAAGATCGTTTTTCAGCCTTCCGACATGTTTGAAAAAACCAGCGAAGAAACCCTGCACGGAAGCATCGTCTGGCTGGTTCCCAGTGCGCAGAAAAATGACATGGAGCCGATTCTGGTTCAAATCGGTCCGGGAGGAAGCTCACAGGAAATGCCGCCCCACGAAGGGGAGGAGTTTGGCTATGTCCTCTCCGGCAGTGTGCAATTACGTCTGGGAGACAAGAAATACCGCATAAAGACGGGTGGAAGCTTCTGTATCCATCCGACTGATGCTCATTGCCTGGTAAATACAGGCAAACATCCCGCGAAAGTACTGTGGGTATCCACCCCGCCCAGCTTCTAAATTTATTCAATACCGAAGGAGAACTGCCGCCATGGAAAAAGCACCCCGCATGATACATTTGGAGAATATCTCCAAGGAATATGATGGCGTTACCGTTTTGTCGGATATTAACCTTTACATCTTGAAAAATGAATTTCTGACATTGCTTGGGCCTTCAGGATGCGGAAAAACCACAACGCTGCGCTTGATCGGCGGCTTTGAGTATCCCACGACCGGGCGTGTGATTTTTGAAGGGAAAGACATCACCGATGTTCCGCCATACAAGCGCCGCGTGAATACGGTTTTTCAAAAGTACGCGCTGTTTCCGCATCTGAACGTGCGGGATAATATTGCCTTCGGCCTGAAAATCAAGAAGATGAGCCGCGGCGAGATCGACAAGCGTGTGGATAAAATGCTGAGCCTGGTCAATCTGTCCGGCTTCGGAAAGCGCAGCGTGGATTCGCTCTCCGGCGGTCAGCAGCAGCGCATTGCCATTGCCCGCGCACTGGTAAATGAGCCGGATGTGTTGCTGTTGGATGAACCGCTCGGCGCACTGGATTTGAAGCTGCGCAAAGAGATGCAGATTGAACTGAAATCCATGCAGCAGCAGCTGGGGATTACATTTGTCTATGTGACCCATGATCAGGAGGAAGCCCTGACCATGAGCGATACCATTGCGGTAATGAACGGCGGGCACATCCTGCAGATAGGCCAGCCGAAGGCGATTTACGATGAGCCGAAAAATGCCTTTGTAGCGCGCTTTATCGGTGAAAGCAACATCATCCGCGGCACCATGGTACATGATGAGCTGGTCTCCTTCAGCGGAGCGGATTTCCCGTGCGTGGATTCCGGCTTCGGCGAAAATACGCCGGTGGATGTTGTAATCCGCCCGGAAGATATTGTCATCGTGGGCGAGGATATCGGCCAGCTGACGGGAACGGTTAAGAGCGTGCTTTTCAAGGGCGTACACTACGAAATGATGATTGACGCCGGAGATTTTACCTGGAAGGTGCATTCTACGACGATGCAGCCCGCAGGCTCGCGCGTGGGCCTTGCGATTGTGCCGTTTAATATTCACATCATGCGTCCCATGAAGGAGGACGTTGCACCATGATGAATATGCAGCTGCCCGTATGGGCATTTTGGGTGATGGGCGTTGGACTGGTAATTTTTGCAGCACTGATTGCTTTGTCTGTTCGGCACCATCACGGGGTGAAGCGCTCGCTGTTTGCATCCCCCTACACATTGTGGATGATTATTTTCACCCTTCTTCCTTGCATTCTGATTGCTTATTACGCTTTTACGGATGCAAACGGAGCATTTACGCTGGATAATTTCCGTTCCTTCTGGGACAGCAATTACAGCATGCGTGAAAACCTGCGCACCCTGGCGGGGGATGAAGTTGCAGCAACGGTTGCCCGCGGATCCGTCAACGTGGATACATTGGTATATTCGCTATGGATGGCTTTCCTGTGTACGGTGATCTCACTTGTGCTGGGGTATCCCGCCGCGCTCTTCATGGCGGACAGAAAAATGAAGAAGGGCTCTACGATTGTGGTGCTTTTTATCATCCCCATGTGGATGAACTTTTTGCTTCGCACCATCGCGTGGATGAGCCTGCTGGAGGATAACGGCCTGATTAATGCTTTCCTGGAGTGGATCGGCATCGGCCGCAAACAGCTGATGTATAACCAGGGAGCAGTGCTGCTTGGCATGGTGTATAACTTTCTGCCGTTTATGGTTTTTCCCATTTATACATCACTTAGCAAGCTGGATCCGAAACTGGGAGAGGCCGCACAGGATCTTGGCTGCAATGAACTGCGGACCCTGCTGCGCGTTACCATGCCCCTGAGCATCCCCGGCGTCATCAGCGGCATTACGATGGTTTTCATGCCGTCCGTAACTACATTCTTTATTCCCCGTGTACTGGGCGGAGGCAATACGCAGATGTTCGGTGACCTGATTGAGTCCACGTTCCTGGTGGCAGGAAACTGGAATTTGGGAAGTGCGCTGTCCCTGATCATGATGGTTCTGATCCTGATATCTCTGTCGATTCTGCGCAAAGCAGATCCGAATGGTGAGGGAGGCGGCATCGTATGAAGCAATTCCTCAAAAAATGCTATCTTGGCATTATTCTGATTTTCCTCTACATTCCTATTGTGGTGCTGATCTGCCAATCCTTTAACGCAGGAAAAAGCCGCGCAAAGTGGGAAGGCTTTTCCTTCCGCTGGTATGGCGAACTGTTCAGCAATTCTTCTATCATGAGTGCGCTTTGGGTTACGGTATCCATTGCCGTGATTGCCACGATTGTTGCAACCATTCTCGGCACGCTGGCTGCAATCGGCATCTACAGTATGAAAAAGCGTCCGCAGGCGGTGATGATGACCATCACCAATCTGCCCAATACCATGCCGGACATCGTAACGGGCATTTCGCTGATGCTGCTGTTCATTTTCGCAAAGGTAGACCGCGGATATATTACGATGGCATTGGCACATATTACCTTTGACGTGCCTTACGTGGTGCTTTCGGTCCTGCCGAAACTGAAACAGATGAACCGCTTTACCTACGAGGCTGCGCTTGATTTGGGTGCAACACCCGGGTATGCACTATGTCATGTGCTGATCCCCGAATGCAAGCAAGGGATTATTACCGGCGCGCTGCTGGCGTTTACACTGTCATTGGACGATTTTACAATCAGCTATTTTACCACCAGTCCGCTGGTGCAGAATCTGTCTACCCTGATATACTCGGCAACCAAACTGGGTATCAGTCCCGTGTACTACGCGCTTTCTTCCCTGATGTTTGTGGTGCTGCTGGTGCTGCTGATGATTGTCAACCACCGCACTGCTGACAATAATTAAAACGACATGATGGAGGTAGAACTGACAATGAAAAAGCTGCTCTGCGCAATTCTGGTACTTTGCCTGATGATCCCCGCATCTGGCATGGCTGCCAAGGAAGTTGTGAACGTGTTCAACTGGGAAGACTATATCGATCGTTCCGTGATCGAACAGTTTGAAGAAGAGACAGGCATCACTGTAAACTACATGTGTTTTACCACCAATGAGGATATGCTGGTGCAGGTAGAAGCCAATCCCGGCGCATTTGACGTCATTTTTCCATCTGAGTACTGCGTGGAGCGCCTTAACAACAAGGGCCTGCTGGCTGAAATCAACTATGATAATATCCCCAACAGCAAGTATCTGCGTGAAAGCCTGATGGATCCCAGCTATGACCCGGAAAGTAAGCATTCCGTGCCGTATATGGGTGGAACGCTGGGCATCCTGTACAATACAAAAATGGTTGATGCTGAGGATGTTACCACATGGGGCGTGCTGTGGAACGAAAAGTATGCCGGTCAGGTGCTGATGATGCAGAGCATCCGCGATGCAATGGGGATTGCCCTGCGTTATCTTGGCTATGACATGAACTGCACGGATTACACTGCTTTGCGTGCAGCTACCGATTTGCTGATCAAGCAAAAGCAGACCGGCATGGTGAAGGCATACGGCCTGGATGAGTTCAAGGAAAAAATGGCGATCAATGAAGCAGCTTTGGCTGTGGTTTATTCCGGCGACGCGCAGTATGCGATGAACCTAAATCCCGACTTGGCCTATTCCGTTCCCGAAGAAGGCAGCAACGTATGGATGGACTGCATGGTCATTCCGAAGGCTGCGCGCAATGTCAGCAATGCCGAAAAGTTTATTGACTTCCTTTGCCGCCCCGATATCGCTGCCAAGAACTGTGAAGAAATCGGCTATGTTACGCCTAACACCGGCGCATTGGAGCTGATGGACGAAGTTTACACGACGAGCTATGTGATGAATCCGCCGGATGAGGTCCTCTCCCGCTGCGAGTATTTCCACGATTTGGACACTGCTTGGCTGAATGTATATGTGACTTTGTGGAATGAAGTAACAAACGCAAAAGCGCAGTAATTTGAAATAATTCCATCTTCCTGACAGCCTGCTTGCCGAGCCATTTATGCTGCAAGCAGGCTGTTTGTTTCCGATGGAAATCAATAACCGAATATTTTATTTTGACCATATGGACAAACTGTTTTTTCTGCTATATGATAGGGCATAGCGGCATTTCGCCGCAACAAAAGGAGTATTGCAGCAATGGCAGTTTTCAAGAAGCGCGATCCTGCCGCCGACATGCACGGCATTACCGAAGGCGTAATCTGGAAGCAGATGCTGATGTTCTTTTTTCCGATTCTGCTTGGCACATTCTTCCAACAATTGTACAACACAGTGGATGCTGTCGTCGTGGGCAACTTCCTGGGCAAAGAGGCTCTGGCAGCCGTGGGCGGCGCAACCGGCACGATAATTAACCTGCTGGTCGGCTTTTTCGTGGGCCTTTCATCGGGCGCAACGGTCGTAATATCGCAGTATTTCGGCAGCGGCGATGAGGAAGGCGTGAGCCGTGC
>CAVFPH010000040.1:0-19258 GCA_963624325.1 bacterium | reverse complement strand
AAAAAAACAGTGCAATTGGTTACATTTTTCCGATTTTCGGCTATTTTTCCGTTTTTTGTTCTTAATTTGCACAGCTGCCGTCAAAGATTTGACAAAGTCGGATTTATGCCGTATGATTTAGAATGTTTTTTCTTAGCAAGATGTATGGGAGGTTATTATGTGCGGAATTGTTGGCTATAATGGCAATCGTCAGGCGGCCCCGCTGCTACTGGAAGGGCTTTCGCGTTTGGAATACCGCGGGTACGACTCGGCCGGATTGGCTGTACGCGACGGAAATAACGAAATTGAAATTGTGAAAACGCGCGGGCGTCTGCGCGCGTTGTATGACATGACGGATGGGGGACAGGCCCTGCAGGGCAACTGCGGCATCGGCCATACCCGCTGGGCCACACATGGCGCGCCCTCCGTTGAAAACGCGCATCCGCTTTGCAGTGATGACCATGCCGTGGTGGCCGTCCATAACGGCATTATTGAAAATTACCAGGAACTTCGTGATAAGCTGACCCGCGCCGGCTATGTTTTTCACTCTCAAACAGATACCGAAATTGCAGTAAAATTGATTCACTACTATACCCGCAAATATGCACAGGGTCCTGTGGATGCCCTTGCGCGTGCCATGGCACGCATGCGCGGTTCCTACGCGCTGGCCGTGTTGTTTGCGGATGCGCCGGGAGAAATCTATGCAGCCCGCAAGGACAGCCCGATGATCCTGGGAATCCGTGATGGTGAAGGCTACCTTGCCTCGGATGTTCCCGCCATTTTGCAATATACACGCGATGTTTACTATATCGGCAATCTCGAAATTGCCCGTCTCGGAAAAGGCACGATCGATTTTTACAATATGGACCGTGAACCGATTGAAAAGCCCCTTACACACATCAATTGGAATGCGGAAGCAGCCGAAAAAGCCGGGTTTGAGCACTTCATGATGAAGGAAATCCATGAGCAGCCCAAGGCTGCGCGGGATACCCTCCATTCCCTGATTAAAGACGACCGCATCGATCTGAGCGAAGCGGGGCTGGATGATGAAATGCTGCGCGGCATTCATCAGATTGTAATTGTTGCCTGCGGCTCGGCCTATCATGTCGGAATTGCCGCTCAATACGTCATTGAAGACTTGGCGCGTATCCCCGTGCGGGTGGAGATTGCCAGCGAATTCCGCTACCGCAAACCGATCCTAGATGAGCATACGCTGGCCGTTGTCATCAGCCAGTCCGGTGAGACGGCAGACAGCCTTGCTGCCCTGCGCGAGGCAAAGGCGCAGGGCGTGCGTACGCTTGGCATCGTCAATGTGGTCGGCTCCTCCATTGCGCGTGAAGCGGACAGCGTGCTTTATACTCTGGCAGGCCCGGAAATTGCCGTTGCCACAACCAAAGCATACAGCATGCAGCTGATTGTCTGCTATGCGCTGGCGCTTCAGCTGGCCTATGCCCGTGGGCAGGTGGATGACGAAAAATACGCAGCCATGATTGTCGATATGCAGTCTCTGCCCGACAAGATGGCACGGCTTTTGGAGGATAAGGAGCGCATTCAGTGGTTCGCCGCCAAATTTTCCAATGCCCGGGATGTTTTCTTTATCGGCCGCGGGCTGGATTACGCCATCAGCCTTGAAGGTAGCCTGAAAATGAAGGAAATCAGCTATATCCATTCCGAAGCCTATGCGGCGGGCGAGCTCAAGCACGGTACAATCAGCCTGATAGAACCGGGCACACTGGTGATCGGCCTTCTGACCCAGCAGTCGCTTTACGAAAAAACGCTCAGCAATATGCTGGAAGTCAAGAGCCGCGGAGCTTACCTGATGGGCTTGACCGCATCGGGACACTATGCACTGGAGGATACGGCCAATTTCACGGTATATATTCCGCAGACCGATCCTCATTTTGCAACCAGCCTTGCCGTAATTCCCTTGCAGCTGCTGGCCTACTACATCAGCGTGGCAAAAGGACTGGATGTGGATAAGCCCCGCAACCTGGCAAAGAGCGTAACGGTAGAATAATCTGTAAACAGCACATTGAAATGGACTCAGCAGGTTGATTGCCTGCTGAGCTTTTTCATTGCAGCAGGCTGCAACATGCAATAAAAGACAAAACAAAAACCAAAAACAGACGGTGTCCTTCTTGTATTAAAGGTACAATTGTGGTAAACTGACTCAAAATATGGATTTGGGGAGCGCAAACGATGAAGAAACGTTTGAATGCAAGGGAGACGCTGTTGATTGCCGTAATGCTGTTCGGCATGTTTTTCGGTGCCGGAAACCTGATCTTTCCGGTCTACATGGGGCAGCTGTCCGGCTATAACATTTGGAAGGCCATCGGCGGCTTTATCATTACCGGCGTAAGCATGCCTTTGCTGGGTGTAGCCGCCATCGGTGTCAGCCGCAGCAGCGGCCTGTTTGATTTAAGCTCCAAGGTATGCCGCCCTTACGGATACTTTTTTACCTGCGCACTGTATTTGTCCATTGGGCCGTTCTTTGCCATTCCGCGCTGTGCAACGGTTCCCTTTACGGTGGCGGTTTCGGGACTTTTGCCTGCCGAGGAGCAAGGGCTTGCACTTGCAATCTTTTCGCTTGTTTTCTTTGCTTTGGTACTGGCTTTTTCTCTTAATCCGGGCAAGATCCTCACTTACGTCGGCAAGGTATTGACCCCCGCTTTCCTGCTTTTCCTTGCCATTCTGGTTGTTATGGCATTGATAAATCCCGTTGTGGACATTTCCGCTGTTGAACCGCAGGGAGATTATGCGAATAAGGCTTTCTTTACCGGATTCCTGGAAGGCTACAACACCATGGATATGCTGGCCAGCCTTGCGTTCGGCATCGTGGTCATTAACGTTCTGCACTCCCTTGGCATCAACGAACCGCAGAGCATCGCCCGCTCTACCGCTAAAGCCGGCTTCTTCAGCTGCCTGATCATGGCAATCATTTATGTGTTTGTTACTTTGATGGGCGCACAAAGCAGCGGCATGGGCGTTGCCTGCACAAACGGCGGAGAGGTTCTTTCCGTTGTTGCCAACCATTATTTCGGCCGTGCAGGCGTATGGATTCTTGCGGCTACGGTCACGTTGGCCTGCCTTAAAACCTCTGTCGGCCTGGTCACAAGCTGTGCGGAGACCTTTGTTGCCCTCTTCCCCAAAGGCCCCGCCTACAAAGTGTGGGCTGTTATCTTCAGCGTAGTTTCGTTCCTGGTGGCAAATCTCGGCCTAAGCACCATCATAGCATATTCTGTGCCCGTGCTGATGCTGCTTTACCCGCTTGCCATCACACTGGGATTGCTGGGTTTGCTGGGCAGCGCCTTCCGGCACGACCGTGCCATTTATGCCTCCGTTACCTTCTTCACCTTTATCGCCGCACTTTTTGATTTCTTCAAGGCGCTGCCGGAATCCGTTCGCACCAAGCTGCATTTGCAGGGCGCAGTTGATTTTGCCGAAAAAGTCCTTCCCTTCTTTGATCTGAGCGTAGGTTGGCTTTGCCCGGCACTTGTCGGTCTGGCTGTCGGCCTCTGCATATATTTTGTCCGCCGCAAACGTGCTTCTGCCTAACGTGCAGAGCATGCCGCCTGTCTGATTCCGTGCACCTTCCCGATGAAGTCTTCAAACGGGAAGGTGCTTTGTTTCAACGGCTTACCCTGCCGTATCTGGTTTAATTGTTTCTTCTTTTCGCATTGACGGCGATCTCTATTCCTGATAGGATAAGTCAGCCTGCTTGCAGGCAAAATCAAAGGAAGGCAAAGAGAATGGCAAGCGAAACACGAAAGTTGCTTTTAAGCGGGATGCGTGATGCCGTACCCATCGGCCTGGGATATCTGGCAGTCAGTTTCTCGCTGGGCATTGTGTGCAGAAACGCCGGAATGACCGCATGGGAAAGTGCGCTGTTAAGCCTGCTCAACAACGCTTCGGCAGGTGAATATGCGGCTCTTACTGTTATTTCCGCACGGGCTTCCCTGTGGGAGATGGTGCTGCTGACGCTGATTGCAAACGCGCGTTACTTGCTGATGAGCTGTGCCTTGAGCCAGCGCCTTCCTGCCGATATGCCCATCTTTCACCGACTGATCATCGGGTTTGATATCACCGATGAGCTTTTCGGGCTTGCAATCAGTCGCCCCGGCATGCTGGAGCCGCCCTACTATTACGGTGCAATGGTGATGGCCATGCCGCTGTGGGCATTGGGTACGGCACTGGGGGTGCTGGCAGGCAGCATCCTGCCTGTCATTCTTGTAAGTGCCCTCAGCGTTGCCTTGTACGCCATGTTTCTGGCCATCATCATTCCGCAGACACGGAAGGATCGTATGGTTGCAATTTTAGTGCCGATCTGCTTTGCACTCAGCTATGCTTTCTCCCGCCTGCCGAAAGTAAAAACTTTATCGGAAGGCACACGGACCATCATCCTGACCATTGCGATATCCGCTGCAGCCGCGCTGATATGCCCTAAAAAACAGGAGGCACACAATGCCTGACATGCTGCTTTACATCTTTGCGGCTGCGGCTGTTACCTACGCCGTGCGCGTGCTGCCGATTACGTTGCTGCGTCGTCCTATTGAAAGTCCGTTTCTGCAGTCTTTCCTGTACTACGTACCCTATGTTACGCTCTCTGTGATGACCTTTCCCGCCATGATCGATGCAACGCAGTCCCTTGCCGCCGGTATTGCTGCGCTTGCAATGGGCATTTTCTTTGCCTATCGCGGTGCAAGCCTGCCAAAGGTTGCGCTGCTTTGCTGCGGAACGGTTCTTCTGCTGGAATTGCTGCTGTAAGCAATGTTTTCTGCTCTGCGTAAATTTTTAGAAAAAAAGCCCTTGACATTTATCTGGGGATCAGATATAATATTCCTCGCAGTTGATTCTGCAGGGCATTGGGGAATGGTGTAACGGCAGCACCTACGACTCTGACTCGTATTGTCAAGGTTCAAATCCTTGTTCCCCAGCCATTTTTGCCTCCGTTGTCTAGTGGCCTAGGACGCGGCCCTCTCAAGGCTGAAACACCGGTTCGAATCCGGTCGGGGGTGCCACATTTCCGGCGAAGACCGGCACAAGAGAGCTTATCCGTTTGGGTAGGTTTTTTTGTTTTTGGCATTTATAAATCTTTCCCGATTCTGATATTGAAAATTGACATCATATTTGTTATACTATTCCCGGATGACGTGCTTGCGTCGTTTGATATTTTTATAGGAGGCTCAACACATGAAAAAGTTCCTGGCAATGATCCTGGCACTCGTCATGGTTCTGGCGATGGTATCCGTAGCGTCTGCGGAAGACGCGATGCGCGTAGCGATGATTACCGACTACGGCGATATCACGGATCAGTCCTTCAACCAGACTACCTATGAAGCCTGCAAAAAGTGGGCGGAAGAAAACGGCGTTGACTTCACTTACTTCAAGCCCGCCGGTGACTCCACTGCCGAGCGTGTGGCCATGGTTGAAAAGGCCGCCGAAGAAGGCTACAACGTGATCGTAATGCCCGGTTATGCCTTTGGCGGCACCATCGCCGAGGTTCAGAACGATTACTCCGATATCAAGTTTGTGGCGCTGGACGTGTCCGAGGGCGATCTGGGCGGCGTTGAGCTGGCGTCCAATGTGTACTGCGCTGTGTATCAGGAAGAGCTGTGCGGCTACATGGCCGGCTATGCTGCCGTAAAGCTGGGCTACAACCATCTGGGCTTCCTGGGCGGCATGGCGGTTCCCGCCGTTATCCGCTATGGCTACGGCTTCGTGCAGGGCTGCAACGCCGCTGCTGTTGAGTTGGGCAAGGAAAACGAAGTCACTGTTGAATACGTATACGGCGGCCAGTTCTTCGGCGATGCCGACATCACCGCTTATATGGACAACTGGTATCAGACCATTGGCGTACAGGTTGTATTCGCCTGCGGCGGCGGTATCTACAGCTCTGCTGCTGAAGCGGCTGCCAAGGTAAACGGCAAGGTAATCGGCGTTGACGTTGATCAGGCCGGCATCATCGATGCTTATGGCGAGGGCATGACCGTCACCTCTGCTATGAAGGGCCTGGCTGCTACCGTTAACGCGCTGCTCACCGAGATCAAGGCCGACAACTTTGCCAACTACGGCGGCAAGGTTGATACGCTGGGCCTGGTTTCCGCCACCGATATGGATGCCAACTATGTAGGCATTCCCGCTTCCACCCAGTATTCCGACAGCTTCACCGCTGAGGACTATGCTGCTCTGGTTGCCAAGATGTTCAATGGCGAAGTCATCGTCTCCAACGCCACCGACGTGACTCCCGAGGCTGCTGTGACCGTCAACTACTACGGCAACGTTAAGTAATACCATCATCGCCGGGGAGAAACATCTCCCCGGCCTTTGACAAAAGCCCCTGCTCCCGTAAAAGAAGCGGGGGTTTTTGTCAAAGGCCGTATTGGATGAACCGGCCGCGTAAGGGAGGGAAAAATCTCTTGGAAAATCACGGGAACGAATATGCCGTTGAAATGCTGCACATTACCAAGCGTTTCCCGGGCATTATTGCAAATGATGATATTACCCTGCAGCTGCGCAAGGGGGAGATTCATGCGCTGCTGGGGGAAAACGGTGCGGGAAAATCCACACTGATGAGCGTGCTTTTCGGCCTCTACCAGCCGGAAGAAGGCAAGATACGCGTAAACGGCAAGGATGTTGTGATCCGTGACCCCAACGATGCCAACGCACTGGGTATCGGCATGGTGCATCAGCATTTTAAACTGGTGGAGTGCTTTTCGGTGCTGGATAATATTATCCTCGGCGCCGAGCCATGCAATTTCGGTTTCCTCAATAAAGCAGAGGCGCGCAAAAAGGTAAATGAACTAAGTGAGCGTTACGGCCTGCATGTGGATCTGGATGCCAAGATAGAAGATATAACGGTAGGCATGCAGCAGCGTACTGAGATTCTTAAAATGCTCTATCGGGATAATGACATCCTGATTTTTGATGAGCCTACTGCCGTGCTGACGCCCCATGAAATTGACGAGCTGATGCAGATCATGCGCAACCTGACCCAGGAGGGCAAATCGATTCTGTTTATCTCCCATAAGCTGGCGGAGATCATGGCTGTTTCCGATCGCTGCACGGTTTTGAGAAAGGGCAAGTATATCGGCACGGTCAATACGGCCGATACATCCATGGAGCAGCTTTCCGCCATGATGGTGGGAAGAAATGTCAGCTTCCATGTGGAAAAGCAGCCCAAAGAGCCCGGCGGTGTTATTTTGAGCGTTGAAAATATGACCGTCGCTTCTAAGCTGCATAAGAACAACGCCGTGCGCAATGTGTCCTTTGATGTTCGGGAAGGCGAAATTGTCTGTATCGCGGGCATTGACGGCAATGGTCAGACCGAGCTGGTATACGGCTTGACCGGCCTTGAGCCGCTGGCAGGCGGAAAGATTAAACTGCTGGGTGAGGATATTACCCATGCCTCCATCCGCAAACGCAGCAAGGACGGCATAAGCCATATCCCGGAGGATCGCCACAAGCATGGCCTGGTGCTGGACTACAGCCTCGAAAATGATATCATTCTGCAAACGTATTTTGAAAACGAGTTTACGCACATGGGTTTTCTGCGTCCGAAGCAGATCAGAAAGTATGCCGATCATCTGATTGAGCTGTATGATATTCGCTCCGGCCAGGGCGCGGCAACCATGGCACGAAGCATGTCGGGCGGCAACCAGCAAAAAGCCATTGTGGCGCGTGAAATTGACCGCGATCCCAAGCTGCTTATTGCCGTGCAGCCTACACGCGGCTTGGATGTAGGCGCAATTGAGTATATCCACAAAAAGATTGTGGAGCAGCGCGATGCAGGCAAAGCCGTGCTGCTGGTTTCCCTTGAACTGGATGAGGTGATGGATGTCAGTGACCGCATTCTGGTGATGTATGAGGGAGAAATCGTGGGAGAACTGGATCCCAAGACTACAACGGTTGAGGAGCTGGGCCTTTATATGGCAGGCGCCAAGAGGCAGGAGGTGCGGAAGAATGCAAAATAAAAAGCGTACTTCGTGGCTGCAAATACCCGGCGTTCAAACGCTGATTGCATCGCTGCTGTGCATTGCGGCGGGCGTGCTGATCGGTTATGTTGCTTTGCTGATCATCAACCCCTCCGGTGCAACAGAGGCTATCCTGACGGTCCTGAAAAATTTCTGGACATACAACCGCCCCAAGACGCAGCTGAAATATCTGGGCTCAACGCTTGTTAAGACTGCACCGCTGCTGATGTGCGCCCTTTCCGTGCTGTTTGCCTACAAGGTCGGCCTTTTCAACATCGGCGCTGCGGGACAGTATGTGGTCGGTGCCGGCGCAAGCCTGTACTGTGCATTGGCACTCCAGCTTCCCTGGTGGGTATGCCTGTTGGCGGCAATTGTGTTCGGCGCATTGCTGGGGGGGATTTCCGGCGCGTTGAAGGCCTACTGCAACGTAAATGAGGTCATCTCCTGCATCATGCTCAACTGGATCAGCCTCTATACGGTAAACACCCTTCTTTCTCAGGTAAAGGATCCTGCAAGCCCGTACACGCTGGCGCTGAAAAAAACGAATCCGTCGGCGGTTCTTCCGACGCTTGGCATCAACAAACTGTTTAACAACAATGCAAATGTGACGATTGCCATTCCGCTGGCAATTCTGTGCGCTGTGGCAATTTGGATTCTGCTTACCAAAACAAAGCTTGGATATGAGCTTCGTGCAACCGGCCTTAACCGACATGCCGCCAAGTACTGCGGTATGCGCGGAAAGTTCAACACCATCCTGACCATGGCCATTGCAGGTGCCTTGGCCGGCGCGGGCGCCGCGATGCTGTACCTGACGGGCTTTGAGGAGTGGAGCTGCACGCAGTCCTCTGTTCCTTCGATGGGCTTTAACGGCATTGCCGCCGCATTCCTGGGCGGACTTCATCCGATCGGCACAATCTTCGCCTCGTTTTTCATTCAGCACATTACAAACGGCGGTGCATATGTTGACAAAACCATGTACTGCTCTCAGATTTCGGATTTCATCTCTTCCGTAATTATCTATCTGTGCGGTTTTGTGTTCTTCATCCGCCGCTTTATGAACAGCCGTATCGCCAAAGCAAACGAACGGCGCGCTGCGATAGGAAAAGGAGGCGATAAGCAATGATCCTGCTGATTCAGTATATGCTCATCTTTGCTTCCGTATTGATGCTGGTTGCCTTGGGCGGCTGCTTTTCCGAGCATTCCGGCGTTGTCAATATCGGCCTGGAAGGCATCATGGTGTTCGGGGCATTGGGCGGCGCGCTGATGATGAAATGGCTGCCTGCGGATTCGTCTGCATTTACGATCATCGCGCTGTCTATACTGCTTGCTGTGATTTTCGGCATGCTTTATTCGCTGCTTCTCGGCGTGGCGGCAATCCACTTTAATGCCGATCAAACGCTGATCGGCACAGCCATGAACCTGATGGGTACGGCTTTGGCCACTGTGATCGTAAAGGCCATGAACACGGCTGAGAATCCGGATAATGTGTCCTCCACAATCCAGTACATCAATGCCAAAAAAGCTTTCCTGGTCAATATCGGCAGCTTTGAGTTCAACTGGTTCATGCTCCTGGCCCTGATTCTGCTGATTATCAGCTATATCGTGCTTAATAAAACCCGCTTCGGCCTTCGTCTGCAGGCTTGCGGTGAGCATCCGCAGGCAGCCGACTCGGTCGGCATCAATGTATACAAGATGCGTTATGCGGGTGTGCTGATTTCGGGGTTGCTTGGCGGCATCGGCGGCCTGGTGTATATCACCGCTGGCGTCAGCGAATGGAAATTCGAAAACGGCGTTGCGGGCTTTGGCTTCCTAGCACTGGCCGTCATGATTTTCGGACAGTGGAAACCGATCCGCATTGCGCTGGCCGCCCTGCTCTTTGGCTTTTTCAGGGCACTTGGCAATGTATATACGGGCTTTGCCTTCCTGCAAAAGCTGAATCTGCCAAGCAACGTGTACAACATGCTGCCCTATATCTTCTCCTTGGTGGTGTTGATCTTGACCTCCAAGACTTCCCGTGCTCCGAAGGCTGAAGGCATCCCATATGACAAGGGGCAGCGGTAAAAGTGCCGGCAAAGTCAGCCCTTGCACCATTTCGGAACGCAATATTTTGAAAACGGCTTGCGAAAGCCTTTTCAGAGAAGCAAAAATACAGTATAATACGGCATTGTGAAAACAAACTGAACGGAGGCGTAACTCTAATGAAAATTCTGATTGTAAATGCAGGCTCCTCATCCCTTAAGTATCAGTTGGTTGATATGCAGGATGAAAGCGTACTGGCCAAGGGCTTGGTGGAGCGTATCGGTATTTCCGGCAGCAAGCTGACGCAGAAATACCCCGGCAGCGACAAAAAATATGTGATCGAAGCGTATATGCCTACCCATGTGGAGGCGTGCAAGAACATGCTCTCTGCCCTGACCGATGCCGAAAACGGCGTGGTCAAGTCCATGGATGAAATCGGTGCGGTCGGCCATCGCGTGCTGCACGGCGGCGAAAAATTCACGCAATCCGTTGTTATCGATGACACCGTAATGGATGCCATCCGCGAGAATATTCCGCTGGGCCCGCTGCACAATCCTGCCAACCTGATGGGCATTGAAGCCTGCCAGAAGGTTATGCCCGGCACGCCGATGGTGGCGGTATTTGATACCGCATTCCATCAGACGATGCCGCCCAAGGCCTTTATGTACGGCGTGCCGATGAAGTACTACACCAACCTGCATGTGCGCCGCTACGGCTTCCATGGTACCAGCCATCGCTATGTCAGCGCCCGCGCTGCCGAATTCCTGGGTAAAAAAGCCGAAGATTTGCGCATTATCACCTGCCATCTGGGCAATGGTTCCTCCATGTGTGCAGTGGATCACGGCAAGTGCGTGGATACCAGCATGGGCATCACCCCGCTGGAAGGCGTGATCATGGGTACCCGCAGCGGTAGCTTGGATCCCGCTGTACTTCAGTTCATCATGAACAACGCGAAGGATGCGGATGGCAACCCCGAAATCAAAAACATTGATGAGATGCTGGAAATGCTCAATAAGAAGAGCGGCCTGCTTGGCCTCAGCGGCATTTCAAGCGATATGCGCGATATCGATGCTGCGGCCGATCAGGGTGACCGCAATGCCAGCATTGCCCGTGATATGCTGATCTACGGCATCCGTAAATACATCGGTGCCTATGCCGCCGCCATGAACGGCGTGGATGTGATCGTCTTTACCGCAGGCATCGGCGAAAACGGCATCGAGCTGCGCGAAAAGGTTATGGAAGGCTTTGAATTCCTGGGCGCAAAGATCGATGTGGAAAAGAACCGCGTCAAGGGCGAAGAGCGCGATATTTCCGCGGCGGACAGCAAGGTAAAGGTACTGGTAATTCCTACCAACGAGGAAATCGTCATTGCCCGCGATACCCTGCACCTGGTGACCGGCAAATAAGGATGTCAGCATGTCTGAAAGCATCAAACCTTTAAAAACAGTAGAGGTTTACACTGACGGCGCATGCTCCGGCAATCCCGGCCCGGGCGGATGGGCAGCCATTCTTCGCTTTGGGCCGCATGAAAAAGTGCTGAGCGGGAATATGCCCCATACTACCAACAACCGTATGGAAGTATTTGCCGTCATCAGTGCCCTGGGTGCGCTCAAGGAACGCTGCCATGTACGGGTTCATTCCGACTCCACCTATGTTGTCAATGCATTCCAGCAAGGCTGGCTTGCAAACTGGCAGCGCCGCGGCTGGAAAACGGCCGATGGCAAACCGGTTGAAAATCAGGATCTGTGGCGCTTGATGGCAATCGTGTTCAAAAAACATGAGGTTGAGTTTATCAAGGTGCCCGGGCATGCCGACTGCGAAGAAAATAACCGCTGCGATCAGATTGCCCGTGCCGAAATTGATAAGTTCCGTAAAATCAATCCGGATATGACCCGGCAGGGGTGAAATTGCGTTTGATGCAGTTCCGCCCACCGGTAAAAACTGACGAAAGAAGCCGCTTGCGTACTGCAGACGGCTTCTTTTGCCACTGCAACATGGTTTTTGCACATGTAAAATGTTAGGACCCTTATAGGCAATCGGCCGAGAATATGCTATAATTGCGGCGGATGATCAGGAGCGTATCTCAAAGCAAAGGAGCACGAAGAATGGAGCAGCATCATGACGGACACCGTGAACGGCTGCGGGAGCGTTACCTTCGCACAGGATTGGATGCTTTTGCAGAACATGAGGTGCTGGAGCTGCTGCTGACCTATGCCATTCCGAGACGGGATACAAAGCCGATTGCCTATGCGCTGCTGGAACGGTTCGGTTCTCTTCATCGCGTGCTTCAGGCAACGCCGCAGGAGCTGATGAAAACCGCCGGTATCGGCGAAGGAGCTGCCGTCTTCATCAACATGATGATTCCCTTGTTTCGTGCCTATCGGCATAGTCTGGAGTCCGAGAAGCCCGAAATGAAAACATCCGAACAGGCAGTCCGTTATTGTGAAGGACTTTTTGAAGGCGAAAGAGTTGAAAAGTTTTACGTTATCTGCCTGGATGCGCAAATGAACCGCATCAATACCGTGCTGATCTCCAGCGGAGATATATCTGAAGTGCGTGTCTATGCCCGCCATGTTCTTCATGCCGTTACCCAATGTGATGCCATGGGTGCGGTGATTGCCCACAATCATCCTTGCGGCACGGCAATGCCTTCGGATGAAGATGTTCAATTGACAGGCACCATTGCGTCACTTTTGAACGGCGTCGGCATCAAACTGCATGACCATCTGATAATCTCACCGGATGAAACGTTCAGCTTTCGCCGCGGTGGGCTGATCCGGGATGAGTAAAAAAGTTACTGCAATTATTGCACATGGCAGGAAAGGACTGAAAATGAAAAAGAACAAAAGGCGGTGGCCCATGCCGATACGTATTCTGATGTATCTGATCCTGGTAGGGTTTGCGGTCTGGACAGTACTTGTTGCCGCAGTCTGCGTTAAGGAATACTCTGTGCCGGAGCCCGATGGCAATACGCAGGCCATCATCGTCCTTGGCGCACAAGTAAAGGCGGATGGTACGATGAGCCTTCAGCTGCAGTATCGTGTTGAGCTTGCATTGGAGCAATACCGTGCCAATCGCCAGACAATCGTAGTATGCGGGGCACGGGGAACTGATGAACCGATGACAGAAGCGCAGGCCATGCATGATTATCTGATTGAAAACGGTGTGCCCGAAGAAGACATCCTGATGGAGGACACTTCCTTTAACACCCGTCAAAACCTGAGCAATGCGCAAAAGCTGCTGGGTGAGAATGTAAAGAAAGTGCTGATTGTTACCAGCAACTATCATCTTCCGCGGGCAATGGCGCTGGCCCAAGATATCGGCTTTGAGCCCCAGGGCGTCGGCGCCCCCATCAAGCTGATTTACTGGCCCAAGAATCACTACCGTGAGGCGCTGGCATGGGTGAAGTACTACCTGCAAAAGTGGAACATACTTCCGATTTAACCTGCAAAACAACAAAAAATCGACAAGAATATCACCGAAAAAAGCTTGTATTCCGAAACGGACTGTGCTATACTGTCAGCGTATTCTGTTTACAAGCTGTCTTTTTTGAAAGAAGGGTTTAACGAAGAGTGGGAGCTGCTTGGAGGGTGTATGGTGTCACGGGGTCTTTCCGTGTATTTCCATATGTAAGCCCTCGGGGCAGCTGTGCCCGCTCTTTGTGCTTATTTGGAGGGAACTGAGACAACATGCCAAAGAAAACCGGCACTCAGCAGGCACAGGCGGAAAAGATCGGTCTGCAGCTGGCACAATCGCTTGGCTACGAGCTGGTAGAGGCTGCCTTCGAACGCGAAAACACCGGCCTCTATCTGCGCTTTTATCTGGATAAAGAAGGCGGAATCAGCCTCGATGACTGCGAGACGTTCCACCGTGCCGTGCAGCCGCTGGTAGACCAGCTGGAATTTGATTTTCTGGAGGTATGTTCTCCCGGCATTGATCGCCCGATCAAAAATCAGCGGGATGCCGACCGCTGCCTCGGCTTGGATATAGAGGTTCGCCTTTATAAACCGCAGGACGGTCAAAAGATATTCACCGGGCAGTTTGTTGACTATGACCGGGGGGATATCACCATCCGCTGTGCTGATGCAAGCGAACGTAAATTTCTGAAAAAAGACATTGCCGTCGCGCGCTGCGCGGTCGATATGGAAGAAGTAGAAAACGCGGATCTTTCCGATGATCCTGAAAGGATGTAAAGCATATGGCAACCAGATCAACTGCCAACAATCGTACCAACGAAAACATTGATATAGTCGAGGCCATCAGCACCATGGCCCGTGAGCGCGACATCAGCGAGGAAATGCTCATGTCCACGGTGGAGGAAGCATGCAAGGCCGCTTTCCGCCGCAGCGGCAAGCAGGGACCGGGCGCACCGATGAACCTGAGCGTCGTGATTGCCCGCAAAAAGCCCATCCAGATCATCGCCCGCAAGGTGATTGTCGAGGAAGTGGAAGACCCGAACATCCAGATTTCGCTTGCCGAAGCACGTGCTGTGCGTCCCGATTTCCAGCTTGGGGATATCGTCGAAATCGACGTGACGCCCAAGGATTTTGGCCGCGTTGCGGCACAGACTGCCAAACAGGTAATCGTGCAGCGCATTCGTGAGGCAGAGCGCGGCAAGATTTATGATGAATATGTAGAAAAAGAAAACGAGATTCTTACCGCAATTGTCCAGCGGGTAGAGCCCAAGAATGTGTATGTTGAGCTGGGCCTGACCGAAGGCGTGATGGAGAGCAGCGAGTTCATGCCTGGTGAGGAGTATCGTGTCAACGATCATATCAAGGTTTACGTTTTGCAGGTGCAGCGCTCTGCAAAGGGCGAAAACCAGCGTACGCCTCAGGTACTTGTCAGCCGCATTCATCCCGGCCTCGTAAAGCGCCTCTTTGAGATGGAAGTGCCCGAAATCGCAAACGGCATTGTCCAGATCAAGTCCATCGCGCGTGAAGCCGGCAGCCGTACCAAGATGGCCGTGTATTCCAATGAAGTCATGATTGATCCTGTCGGCGCCTGTGTCGGCCCTCGCGGCAGCCGCGTGGAAAAGGTTATCAGCGAGCTGCGCAACGAAAAGATCGACATTATCAAGTGGTCTCCCGACCCTGCCGAGTTTGTGGCAAACGCGCTGAACCCTGCGCATGTTGTCAGCGTTTTCATTTCGGATGCCGAAAAGATCTGCCGCGTCGTGGTGCCCGATACCCAGCTCTCTCTTGCCATCGGCAAGGAAGGTCAGAATGCACGTTTGGCTGCAAAGCTGACCGGCTGGAAGATCGACATCAAGTCCGAAACACAGTTTGCGGAGCAGCTGCAGGAGCAGGGTCTGTCTGTGGAGGATGTCTTGGGCGGCGAAGCACCGGCTCAGGAGAAAATTGACTTTGCCGATGAGTACAATCAGCAACAGGACAACGGGTACGAGCAGTAAGGAAAACAGTCAGCCATGATGAAGCCTAAAAAAGTCCCCATGCGGATGTGCGTGGGGTGCCGCGAAATGAAGCCGAAGCGTGAGCTCCTGCGGGTGGTACGATCGCCGGAAGGGGAGATCTCCTTTGATCTGACGGGCCGAAAAAACGGACGCGGTGCCTACGTGTGCCGCAGTCAGGAATGTCTGATGAAAGCGATCCGTCAGCATCAGCTGGAACGTGCGTTTTCGGCGCCGATTTCGGATGCTGTGCGGGATGCACTGACGGCACAGCTGCCCGATCTGCCGCAGCCGGAGGAAAGCGATGCGCAAGGAGAATGAAAGCGCGGTTCGCGGCCTTTTAGGGCTGTGCCAGCGTGCGGGCAAGCTACAGTCGGGAGGGGATATGGCGCTTGCCGCCATCCGATCCGGCAAGGCATGCTGCGCGTTGCTGGATGCCGATGCATCGGCCAACACAGCAAAAAAAATGACCGATTCATGTGCACACTATCGGGTAGCACTGCTCTTGCTGCCGGCAGGAATGCTGGGCAGCGCATGCGGCCGGGAGGGACGCATGACAGCCGCAGTTTGCGATGCGGGCTTCGCATCAAAGCTGCAAACGTTGATAACGGAAGCGAAATAAATGTTTCGCGCCGTATTCATAGAAAAATTCGAGTATAACGCGAAATGCGGGGGTGCAAGCGTCGAATGACGAAGGTTAAGCTGAAGGAAGCCACCAAAGAAATCAATCAGAAGGCGGGCGCGATTCTGGAAGAATCCGCACGAATCCGGCGCAATGCCGAGAATCTGCTTCAGTCGCTGCAAAAGCAGCGTGCTCAGATGCAGCGTGAAAAGGATGAAGCCCAGAAACGCCAGCAGGTGCAGCAGCATACCAAGGCATGGACGATGCCGGATGACGAAGTTGCCCAGCAGAAAGTTATAGAGACGAAGCCTGCTGTGCAGGATACGGTGCCTGCGGCACCGCAGGAAATGTCCGCCCCGGCGCCCGTGCAGAAGCCGGCCGTTAAAAAGTCGGTTGCCCCCGCAGCAGAAAAACCCGAGGTTGCTGAGGTCAAGGCCGAGGAAAAGCCGGTTGCTAAGGAGCAGCCCAAGCAGGCGGCAAAACCTGAAGCGCCTGCCGCTGCTGCTGCGCCCGAAAAGGCAGACAAGCCTGCGGAAAAGCAGACTGCAGCCGAGCAGCCGTCGGCACGTTTGGCGGTTGCGCCCGCGCCGCGCGTTTTGCCTGCCCGCCCCGGTCAGCAGCCGCCGCGCCCGGCACAGCCCGGTGCCCGTCCCGGCCAGCCTACAGGCGTGTTCGCCCAGCGTCAGCAGGGAAATTATCCTGCCCGCCAGGGTCAGCCTGCCCGTCCCGGCCAGCCCACGGGTGTGTTTGCGCAGCGTCAGCAGGGTGCCAATGCAGCCAGACCGGGACAGCCCGGTGCTCGTCCGCAAGGTCAGGGCGGCTTTGCTCCCCGTCCGCAAGGTCAGGGAGGTTTCGCTCCTCGTCCCGGTCAGGGCGGCATGCGTCCGCAGGGGCAAGGCGCTCCTCGTCCCGGCCAGGGCGGCGCCCGTCCGCAGGGCCAGAGCGGTGCCCGTCCAAGCGGTGTCGGTCAGCGTTCGCAGCAGGGCAGCCGTGCTGCCCGCGCTCCGGAGCTTGCACCCGTTATGGAAAAGGAACGCGTAAGCAATTACGATCCCAACAAGAAACAGTATATTCGCCAGCATGACCCCGAGCGTGTTGCCAAGAGCCGCAAACAGCTTGCCAAGGAAAACGCCAACATGAACGGCGGTATGGACGACGAAGTCGTACGCGGCGGCAAGCGTGCGCGTGCAGGCAAGAAGCAGCCGTCCGCTCAGCAGATGATGACGCCCATCCATATCGACAAGGCGTATATGACCGCAGAACGGATTACCGTAAAAGACCTGACGGAACGCATCGGCAAGCCTGCCGGGGAAATTCTCAAAAAGCTGTTCCTGCTTGGCATCATGGCCAATATCAACAGCGAGCTTGATTTTGATACCGCATCGCTTGTCTGCACGGAGTTTGGCGTTGAGCTTGAAATGAAGCTTGACCGCACAGCGGAAGATGCCTTGACGGAAGAAACCGGCGCAGAGGATACTGAAGAACAGCTCCAGCCCCGTCCGCCTGTTATTACCATCATGGGCCATGTTGACCACGGCAAGACATCCCTGTTGGATTACATCCGCAAGTCTCACGTTACCGAAGGCGAAGCAGGCGGCATCACGCAGCATATCGGTGCCTACACGGTGAACCTGAACGGCCGTGTGATTACCTTCCTGGATACCCCAGGCCATGAGGCCTTTACCGCCATGCGTGCCCGCGGCACACAGGCAACGGATATTGCCGTGCTGGTTGTCGCTGCAGATGACGGCGTTATGCCTCAGACGGTTGAATCCATCAACCATGCCCGTGCGGCAGGTGTGCCCATCATTGTCGCCATCAACAAGATCGACAAGGAAGGCGCCAACCCTGATCGTGTTAAGCAGGATCTGACTGCCTACAACCTTGTTCCCGAAGAGTGGGGCGGCGACACCATCATGGCCCCGGTCAGTGCCTTGACGGGCGAGGGCGTGGATGATCTGCTTGAGATGATCCTGCTGCAGGCCGATGTGATGCAGCTTCGCGCTAATCCCGATCGTATGGCGCGCGGCGTAATTATTGAGGCAAAGCTGGACAAAAACCGCGGCCCTCTTGCTACCGTGCTGCTTAAAAACGGTACCCTCCATGTGGGCGACAACATCGTTGCCGGTATGGCATCCGGCCGTGTGCGTGCTCTGCTCAATGACCGCGGAGAACGCGTAAAAGAAGCCGGGCCTTCCATGCCTGTCGAAATTGCCGGATTTACCGAAGTGCCTGAGGCCGGCGATGATATGATGGCAGTGCAGGATGACCGCCTCAGCCGTCAGGTTGCACAGGAACGCCGCGAAAAGATGCGCGCTGCGCGCACGGCTACCACCAAGGTTTCTCTGGATAATTTGTTTGACAGCATTAACGAGGGCAAGCTGAAGAACCTGAACATCATCGTGAAGGCCGATGTCCAAGGCTCGGTTGAGGCTGTCAAGCAGGCGCTTGAAAAGCTGAGCAACGATGAGGTAAAGGTACACATCCTGCACAGCGCTGTCGGCGCAATCACCAAGGACGATGTAAACCTTGCTTCTGCCTTTGGCGCAATCATCATCGGCTTCAATATCCGCCCCGATGCAAGTGCCCGCGAGGCTGCCGCCCGCGAGGAAGTGGATATCCGTCTGTATCGCATTATCTATCAGGCGATTGAGGATATTGAAGCGGCTATGAAGGGCATGCTTGCCCCGCAGTACCGCGAGGAAATCATCGGTCACGCCGAGGTTCGCAGCGTATTCAAGGTATCCGGCGTGGGTATGGTCGCCGGCTGCTATGTGAAGGATGGCAAGCTGCAGCGCAATGCATTTGTCCGCCTGGTGCGTGATAACATTGTGGTATTCGATGGCAAGCTGTCCTCCCTGCGCCGTTTCAAGGACGACGTTAAAGAAGTGGCTGCCGGTTATGAGTGCGGCGTAGGCCTTGAAAACTACAATGATATTAAGGAAAATGACGAAATCGAATGCTTCATCCAGCAGGAGATTGAACGCTGAGGTAAAGGGCTTTGAGCAAATTTCGCATTGATATGATCTCCGAAGAGGTTCGCCGCGAGACGGACAAAATCATTCGGGAGGATATGCATGATCCCCGCCTGGGTGGTACATATTGTATCACCCGTGCGGAGGTGACCGGGGATCTTCGCTATGCCAAGATGTACGTCAGTATCTTGGAGGATGAAAAGGCTGATGGCGTGATTGCGGCGCTCAAGAGCGGCGCAGGCTTTATCCGTCGGGAACTGGGGCACCGCATGTCCCTTCGCTA
>CAVFPH010000039.1:0-19823 GCA_963624325.1 bacterium | reverse complement strand
CCCGTAACCACCGAGTGTCTGGAAAGCGACGCCTGCAAAGAATGGGTTGCCAACAACCCCGAACTACAGAACCTCTACGATCACATGAATGATATCGTTGCAGCACCCTCCAGCCCCGTATGGAGCGATATTAAGTCCAAGTGGCAGGATGGTTTGGCACAAATCTTCATCGAAGGTGTCGATGTTGAAACCGGCGTTGAAAACATGATGGATGCCATTAACGAGATTCTTGCTGACATGTAACTCGCTTTTCCGATGGGAGACGCGGGGCACTCTGCCCTGCGTCTCCCCCCTTTCAAGTAATTTTCCTTGAAGTCAGTGTATAAAATCGATAGGAGGACAAGCCGTGAATACTGTCCTGATCGCAAAAAAGAAAAAAAAGAGCCTCTATAAGTTCCGCAGCCGTTTTGCAGACTTCTCATTCACTCTCCCGGCACTGATTTTTTTTGTTGTCTTTACCTACTATCCGGTGGTGGAGCTGTTTCGCATCAGCCTGACCAACTGGAACCTGATGAAAGATAGTTACGCCTATGTAGGCTTCAAAAACTATATTTGGCTGTTTTCTTCAACCGGAACAGGCCTGAAGCGCCTGACTTCCTCCCTGTCCATTACACTCCTCTACACTGTGGGCGAGGTGTTTACTTCCTGCGTGCTGGGCCTGCTGCTGGCACTGCTCTTTAACCGCATGAACCGCTCCTTCAAGGTGATGCGCACGCTGGTCATCCTGCCCAAATACGTTACCATTTCCGCCTCCGCTATGGTCTTTTTGTGGCTGTACAACGAATCCTACGGCGTATTTAATCAGTTGTACGCGGCGCTGGGGATTACGCCCGTCAACTGGCTGGGCAACAAGGACACGGCGCTGTTTTCCGTGATTCTCTTCTCGGCCTGGCGTTCCATGGGCTATGCCATGATGATTTACCTGTCGGCCATCAAAGGACTCAGCCAAGATTATTTTGAAGCAGCCGCGCTGGACGGCGCGAACGGCGTGCAGATTTTCCGCTACATCACCGTACCGCTCATCGCGCCTACCACGCTTTTCCTGGGCATCACTTCCTTCTTGGCCGCTATGAAGGTATACCAGACAATCGAAATCATGACCGCGGGCGGCCCTTATGAATCCACCAATGTAATCGTGTACTGGATTTACGCGCTTGCCTTCAAAAACTACCGTCTCGATCGCGCGGCAGCCGTGGGCGTAGTGTTCTTCCTGATTTTGCTTATCTGCACCTTGGTCACCATGAAGTGGTCTGACCGCAAGGTGAACTACGATGCATGAGGAGGAAAAGATCATGAGTGAAACCATTGTAAAAAATCCGAGTAAGAATTATTCCTCCGCCCGCCGCCGCAAGAAGATCAAAGCTGCCGTGCAAACCTTCTTCGCATTTATCTTTACGCTAATCGTGATATTTCCCTTGTATTGGATGCTGATTTCTTCGCTGAAATCCACCAATGAGCTGCTGCTGTCAAGTCCTACATTCTTCCCGATGGAGCTTCATTTTGAAAGTTATGTCACAATATTTCAAAAGTTCCCGATGGGACGTTTTATGCTTAACACCTTAATTGTTACTGTGTCCTGCACAGTTCTGAAGGTAGTTATCGGTGTAATGGCTGCTTATGCGTTTGCGAGAGGCCACTTTGCGGGACGCGACCTGCTCTTTACACTGGTCTTGGGCGCGCTGATGGTGCCAGGTCAGGTTACCTTCATTCCCACCTACATCATGGCATCTCATCTGGGATGGATGAATACCTACGTAGGTCTGATTATTCCGGAAGCGGTATCAGCATACTATATCTTTATGCTGCG
Source organism: bacterium (assembly GCA_963624325.1). GTDB lineage: Bacteria > Bacillota > Clostridia > Christensenellales > Aristaeellaceae > SFMI01. The sequence goes on along the minus strand of CAVFPH010000039.1, from coordinate 18,016 downwards.
GCAGAACTTCAAAGCCGTGGACGAAAGCTATCTGGATGCCGCCCGCGTAGACGGCATGGGCCGTGTGGGCACCATCCGTCACGTGCTTGTGCCCATGTGCAAGCCCACCGTAATCACGGTAACGGTAATCGCTTTTATCGGCGGATGGAACAGCTACTTCTGGCCGAAGATGATTATCACAGACAACAATTATCGTACCGTTTCCATCGCATTGAAGGAAATATTGAGTGCCTTTCAAGGCAACCAAATTATGTTCTTCAACCAGATCATGGCCGCCTCGCTGGTGTGCGTGATTCCCGTTGTGGTGCTGTTCTTCTTCTGCCAGCGCTACATCCTGACGGGCTTCTCCAAGGCCGCCATGAAATAAGGGAGGCACCCATGGCCTGCATCAGAATGACCTTGCGCTCCCGCGCACTGGATATGGACACCGTGGTCAATGTGGTAATTCCCTATGATTGCTTTGACCGAAACGGAAATCCGGGCAGGTTTTCCCGCACGCTGTACCTGCTGCACGGGCTTCGGCAGAACGCCGATGCCTGGCAGCGGATGAGCAGCGCCGAGCGCTATGCCAGCTATTACGGCTATGTCCTGGTGATGCCCGATGCCCAGCGTTCCTTCTACACCGACATGGCGCACGGCCCGCGCTTCTTTACCTACCTGACGGAGGAGCTGCCCCGCACCCTGCATGCCATGTTCAAAATTCCATGCGACCCGGCGCATACCTATGTGGGCGGGCTGTCCATGGGCGGATACGGCGCGCTCAAGTGCGCCCTGCAGCACCCCGACCGCTACGCGGGCGCCATCTGCCTGTCCTCCGGCTTCTTTGCACTCAACCATCCTGAATACCTGATGGACAGCGGCTATTACGGCAGGGAGGAACTGCAGGGCGTTATCGGATGCGATATGCAGGCATCCGCCCCGGATGATCTGGCCGAGCGCATCCGCAATTGGCCGCAGAATCAGAAAAAGCCCATGCTGTACATGGCCTGCGGGACGGAAGACCCCCTGCATCCCCTGAGCACCGAAATGCATGCCCTGCTGGCCGAGCACGGTTTTGACATCCGCTATGAAGAGTGGCCGGGCATTCATGACTGGCGCTTCTGGGATGTCGGGCTGGAAAAGGGCATGATCTATATGCGCGATCGGGACGAGGCGGCAGGCTCCGCCAAATGAAGGCCCTCGCCGCGCGGCGCGAACAACAGTAATTCCCCAGGCATCCGCAGCATGAAATCATGACTGCGGCGGGTGCTTTGGGGATTTCTTTTTGCGCAATATGGGCGGTTTTTCTGACCAAAACATTGACATTTGCGCCGTGCAGGGCTTATAATGTATGATTGTGGCAAAGGCCACGGGAAGGGGAAAGGTTATGCTTCAGGATGAGGTTGCCCGCAGACGGACATTCGCCATTATCAGCCATCCGGATGCCGGCAAAACCACGCTGACCGAAAAGCTGCTGCTCTACGGCGGCGCGATCCGCCAGGCGGGATCGGTCAAGGCGCGCAAGGCTGAGCGCCACGCTACCAGCGACTGGATGGAGATCGAAAAGCAGCGCGGCATCTCGGTAACGAGCAGTGCCATGCAGTTCTCCTTCAACGGCTGCAACATCAATATCCTGGATACCCCCGGCCACCAGGATTTCAGTGAGGATACCTACCGCGTGCTGGTGGCTGCCGACAGCGCCGTGATGCTCATCGACGCCGCCAAGGGCGTGGAGGAGCAGACAATCAAACTGTTCAAGGTCTGCCGCATGCGCGGCATTCCCATATTTACCTTTGTAAACAAGATGGACCGCGCCGCCAAGGATCCCTTCCAGCTGATGGACGAACTGGAAAACGTGCTGGGCATCCATGCCTGCCCCGTCAACTGGCCCATCGGCACGGACGGCGATTTTCAGGGCGTGTACCACCGCGATACCAACCGCATCGAGCTGTATTTCGGCGGAGAGCACGGCAAGGTGAAGGCCGGCAAGACGGACATTGCGCTGGACGACCCTGCCCTGCCCGGCATGCTGGACAAGCATTATCTCAATCGCCTGCATGATGAAATTGAGCTGCTGGACGAGGCGGGCGATTCCTTTGATTTGAAGGCCGTGCGCGCGGGGCAATTGACCCCCATGTTCTTTGGCAGCGCAGTCACGAACTTTGGCGTGGAGCCCTTCTTAGAGCGCTTTTTGCAGTATACGCCCCCGCCCCTGCCGCGTGAAAGCGACCAGGGCATGGTGGAGCCGGAGGATGAGCGCTTCTCGGGCTTTGTATTCAAGATACAGGCCAATATGAACCCCGCGCATCGGGATCGTCTGGCCTTCCTGCGCATTGTATCGGGCGAGTTTCGCAAGGGCATGACGGTATGGCACTCGGGCTCTGGCAAGGAAATTCAGGTCAAGCAGCCTCAGCAGTTCATGGCCGATGAGCGTGAGGGCATCGAAACCGCCTATCCGGGCGATATTATCGGATTGTTTGACCCCGGGATATACCACCTGGGCGACACCCTGTGCGTGGGGCGCAAGATCCGCTTTGCCAAGATTCCCGTGTTCGCCCCCGAGCATTTTGCCCGCGTGCGCCCGCTGGACAGCATGAAGCGCAAGCAGTTTGTAAAGGGCATCATGCAGCTGAGCGAGGAGGGCGCCATCCAGACCTTCGTTCGCACCGAAACGGGGCGCGAGGATTTTCTGGTCGGCGTGGTGGGCGTACTGCAGTTTGATGTGCTCACCTACCGCTTAAAGAGCGAGTACAGTGTTGATCTGGTGGTGGAGCAGCTGCCCTTCCGCTTTGTGCGGTGGGTAACCGATACCTCGGTGCCGGTGGCGGAGCTGAAATTGACCTCCACATCGGGCCGCGCGCAGGATGCCGAAGGGCGCGATGTGCTGCTGTTTGAAAACGAGTGGAGCATCCGCCTGGCACTTGAAAACAACAAAGGGCTGGAGCTGAGCGAGCTGGCCCCCAGAGAGCAGTTTTAACAACGACTTTAGATACGAGGAAGGCTGATACGCATGATTCGTTCCGATATCCGCAACATTGCCATTATTGCCCACGTTGACCACGGCAAGACCACCCTGGTCAATGAGATGCTCAAGCAGGGCGGCGTTTTCCGCCAGAACCAGGAGGTTGCCGACCGCGTGATGGACTCCAACGATCTGGAGCGTGAGCGCGGCATTACCATCCTGTCCAAGAACACCGCCGTGCACTATCACAATGCGAAAATCAACATTGTTGACACCCCCGGCCATGCCGACTTCGGCGGCGAGGTGGAGCGCGTGCTCAAGATGGTAGACGGCGTGCTGCTGCTGGTGGACAGCTTTGAAGGCCCCATGCCCCAGACCCGCTTTGTGCTGAGCAAGGCGCTGGAACTGAACCTGCCGGTGCTGATCTGCATCAACAAGGTGGACCGTCCCGATGCCCGCTGCGCCGAGGTGGTGGACGAGATTCTGGATCTGCTTATCGAGCTCAACGCCGATCCCGAAACGCTGGAGCGGCCCATCCTGTACTGCTCCGCGCGCAAGGGCACCTGCACGCTGGATCCAAGCGATCCCGGCACCGATCTGCGCCCGCTGTTTGACAACATCATGAAGTACATCCCCGCGCCCGAAGGCGATATGGAAGGCCCGGCGCAGGTGCTGATTTCCACCATCGATTACAACGACTACGTGGGCCGCATCGGCGTGGGCCGCATCAGCCGCGGCACCCTGCGCGCCGGCCAGATGGTGGTGCGCTGCAACTATCTGGAGGAAGGCAAGGTGACGCCGCCCTGGCGTCTGACGGGCCTTTTCCAGTATGACGGGCTCAAGCGCCTGCCTGCCGAAAGCGTTGGCATGGGCGACATCGTGGCGCTGACCGGCCTTGAGGATATTTCCATCGGCGATACCGTGTGCGCGCCCGAGGCCGTCGAGCCCCTGCCCTTTGTGCACATCAGCGAGCCCACCGTGACCATGACCTTCTCGGTAAACGACAGTCCTTTTGCCGGCAAAGAAGGACAATATGTAACCAGCCGCCATCTGCGCGCCCGCCTGTACCGCGAACTGCAGACCGATATGAGCCTGCGCGTGACGGACGGCGACACCCCCGACTGCTTTGACGTATGCGGCCGCGGCGAATTGCATTTGTCCATCCTGATTGAGACGATGCGCCGCCAGGGCTACGAATTCCAGGTATCCAAGCCCGAGGTCATCTACAAGGAGATTGACGGCGTCAAGTGCGAGCCCATCGAGCGCATGGTGGCCGATGTGCCCCAGGCCTATGCCGGCGCGGTGATTGAAAAAATCGGCCGCCGCCGCGGCGTACTGGAAAAGATGGAGGGCAGCGACCGTGTGCGCCTGGAGTTCCTGGTGCCTTCCCGCGGCCTGTTCGGCTACCGCAGTGAGTTTATGACCGATACGCGCGGCGAAGGCATCATGAGCGCCGTGTTTGAAAAGTACGAGCCCTTCCGCGGCGACATCCCGCACCGCAATGTGGGCGCCCTGGTGGTATACGAGACAGGCGAGACCACGCAGTACGGCCTGTTCTACACCCAGGAGCGCGGCACGCTGTTTGTAGGCAGCCAGGTGCCCGTGTACGCCGGCATGATCTGCGGCGCCAACAGCCGCCCGGGCGACATCGTATGCAACGTCTGCCGCAAAAAGCACGTGACCAACACCCGCAATGCCGCCTCCGCCGAGGACAGCCTGCGCCTGGTATCCGTCCATCCGCTGACGCTGGAAGAGTGCCTGGAGTTCATCGATGACGATGAGCTGCTGGAAATCACCCCCAAGAGCCTGCGTATGCGCAAGCGCCAGCTCAGCCATGAGCAGCGCGCCAAGAACGCCGCCCGCGGAATCAAGTAAGAAAAACGGGAAGATACGGTCCTTTCTTTGGTAAAGAAAGGACCAAAGAACCGGCTTGAACCTATCTTTTGAATTTTCCCTTGTTTGGTATTTGCATTGTAAAAACGACCCCCCGATGGAGGCTGAACCTTCATCGGGGGGTCGTCTTTTTTTGAATTTAGTCCGTATATTTATTTCTGGCGGTATAGGTGGTGTGCAGGATATGATGCGCACGCTCGCCGCCGATTTCGCCCAGGTAGTCACGGTAGAGCGCCTTGACTTCCTCGTTGTCCTGGCTCTTGCGGCGAGCCTTGCCGGCATCCTCGCTGTAGAGCGCCTGAGCGCGGACGGCGGATACATTGACGGTATCGCGCACGGAGGCCTTTACGATGGGCTGGCCGCCGCCGGTGACGCAGCCGCCCGGGCAGCACATGATCTCGATGAAATCATAGTGCTTTTCGCCGCTGCGGACGCTGTCGAGCACCTTCTGCGCGTTGGCGGTGCCGTGGGCCACGGCGATGCTCAGCTTCAATCCGCCCAGCTCCAGGTTGGCTTCCTTGACGCCCTCCAGGCCGCGGACGGCGGAAAACTCCACATTCTCCAGCGTTTCGCCCGTGATGACCTCATAGGCAAAGCGCAGGGCGGCTTCCATCACGCCGCCGGTGGCGCCGAAGATGACGCCCGCGCCCGTGCTTTCGCCCAGAACGCTGTCAAAGTCCTCATCGGGCAGGTTGGCAAAGTCAATGCCGGCGGCGCGGATCATGCGCGCCAACTCGCGGGTGGTGATAACCTCATCCACATCCTGCTCGCCTTCCTCGTTCAGTTCGGGACGCTTGGACTCAAACTTCTTGGCGGTGCAGGGCATGACGGATACAACCTTCATGTCGCGGGGATCAATGCCCGTCTTGTCGGCATAATAGGTCTTGATGACCGCGCCCAGCATTTCATGCGGGCTCTTGCAGCTGGACAGGTTGGGGATGAAATCGGCATTGTAGGTTTCGCAGTACTTGACCCAGCCGGGGGAGCAGGAGGTGATCATGGGCAGCACGCCGTTGTTCTGGATGCGGTGCACCAGCTCCGTGCCCTCCTCCAGGATGGTCAGGTCGGCGGCGTAATCGGTATCAAACACCTTTTCAAAGCCCAGACGGCGCAGGGCGGCAACCATCTTGCCGGTGACGGGGGTGCCCATGGGCAGGCCGAATTCCTCGCCCAGGGCGGCGCGGACGGCGGGGGCTGTCTGCACGTATACGTGCTTATCGGAGGAGAGCAGATCATACACAGCCTTGGTGCTGTCCTTTTCCTGCAGGGCGCCCACGGGGCAGGCGGCGATGCACTGACCGCAGCCTACGCAGCCGGTCTGCGCAAGGGAGAAATCCCACGGGGAGGCAATCTGCGTTTTGAAGCCGCGGCCGATGGCGCCGATGACGCCCACGTGCTGCTGCTGATGGCAGGCAGCCACGCAGCGGCGGCAGAGCACGCACTTGTTGTTGTTGCGGACCACGCAGGGGGAGGAATCATCGATATCGTATTTGTTTACGCTGCCGGTAAAGGCGGTTTCATCCTCTACGCCCAGATCGCGGCACAGATCCTGCAGTTCGCAGTTGTTGTTGCGGGGGCAGGAGAGGCACTTGCGGTCATGGATGGAAAGCAGCAGCTCCAGCAGGGTGCGGCGGTATTTGCGCAGCTGCGGGGTGTTTGTCTTTACCTTCATGCCCTCGGCCACGGGCAGCACACAGGCAGCCTGCGGGGCGCGGGCGCCCGTTTCCACCACGCACATACGGCAGGCGCCGATGGCGTTGAGATCCTTGAGGTAGCAGAGGGTGGGAATTTTGATATTCGCTTTGCGGGCAGCTTCCAGCACGGTGGTACCGGCGGGAACGGATACCTGCACGCCGTCGATAGTCAGGTTAATCATGTTATCCATTCGGCTGTCCTCCTATTATTCGCGCGAAATCGCATGGAACTTGCACTTTTCGGCGCAGGCGCCGCACTTGAGGCACTTGGCGGTGTCGATGTGATGCGGCTTGCGCAGCTCGCCCGAAATGGCCTCGGCGGGGCAGACGCGGGTGCAGGCGGTGCAGCCGCGGCACAGGTCGGGGTTGATCACGTAGTGCAGCAGCGCGCGGCAGTGATGGGCGGGGCAGCGCTTTTCGCGGATGTGCGCCTCATACTCACTGCGGAAGAACTTAAGGGTGGAAAGCACGGGGTTGGGGGCGGTCTGACCCAGGCCGCACAGGGCGGTAGCCTTGATGGTGGTGGCCAGCTCCTCCAGTTTCTCGATATCGCCTTCCTCGCCCTTGCCGTTTACGATGCGCTCCAGGATTTCCAGCATGCGGCGGGTGCCCACGCGGCAGGGGGTGCACTTGCCGCAGCTCTCATCCACGGTGAAATCCAGGAAGAAGCGGGCGATATCCACCATGCAGTTGTCCTCGTCCATGACGATCATGCCGCCCGAACCCATCATGGAGCCGGCAGCGATCAGGTTGTCATAGTCAACGGGGGTATCCAGCAATTCCGCAGGCAGGCAGCCGCCCGAGGGGCCGCCGGTCTGCACGGCCTTGAACTTTTTGCCGTTGGGGATGCCGCCGCCGATATCGTAGATGATGGTGCGCAGGGGGGTGCCCATGGGCACTTCCACCAGGCCCGTGTTGTTGATCTTGCCGCCCAGTGCGAATACCTTGGTACCCTTCGACTTTTCGGTGCCCATGGAGGCAAACCATTCGGCGCCCTTCAAAATGATCTGGGCAACGTTGGCATAGGTTTCCACGTTGTTGAGCATGGTGGGCTTGGCAAACAGACCCTTGACCGCCGGGAAGGGCGGACGGGGGGTGGGCTCACCGCGCTTGCCCTCGATGGAGCGCATCAGCGCGGTTTCCTCGCCGCACACGAACGCGCCGGCGCCCAGGCGGATCTTGATATCAAAGTTAAAGCCCGTGCCGAAGATGTTTTCGCCAAGCAGGCCGTATTCGCGTGCCTGACCGATGGCGATTTCCAGGCGCTTTACGGCGATGGGGTATTCGGCGCGCACGTAGATGTAGCCCTCGGATGCGCCGATGGCATAGCCGGCGATGGCCATGGCCTCCAGCACGCAGTGGGGGTCACCCTCCAGCACCGAGCGATCCATGAACGCGCCCGGGTCGCCCTCATCGGCGTTGCAGGCCACGTATTTCTGGTCGGCCTGGGAATTATAGGTGAACTTCCATTTGAGGCCGGTGGGGAAGCCGCCGCCGCCGCGTCCGCGCAGGCCGGATTTGAGGATTTCGTCAATAACCTGCTCGCGGGTCATGGTGGTCAGCGCCTTTTCCAGCGCCTTGTAGCCGTCAAAGGCCAGGTATTCATCGATGTTTTCGGGGTCGATGACGCCGCAGTTGCGCAGGGCAACGCGCTTTTGATGCTTGTAGAAGTTGATATCCTGCAGACCCTTGTTGGCGTTCTGCTCGTGGGTGGCATGATCGGTATACACCAGGTGCTGCACGTGGCGGCCCTTGAGCAGATGCTCCGATACGATTTCATCCACGTCTTCCACCTTCACGCGGGAATAGAAGGTGCCTTCGGGGTATACGATGACAACGGGGCCGGCTTCGCACAGACCGAAGCAGCCCGTGCGGACCACCTTGACCTCTTTTTCCAGGCCGGCTTCTTTGATTTTCTGCTCAAAGCGCTCGATGATCTGCGCAGAGCCGGAAGACGTACAACCGGTACCGCCGCAGCAGAGCACATGTGCGCGATAGATATCCATGGGCAATTCCTCCTTGACAGCGGTAATGTTATTCCTCGGCAGCGCCGATGGTATACTCGGTTACGGGGCGTCCGTTGACAATATGCTCGGCCACGACGCGGCCCACCTTTTCGGGGGTCATGTGCACGTAGGTGACCTTTTCCTTGCCGGGCATGTATACATCCACCATGGGCTCCAGGCGGCACATGCCGATGCAGCCGGTCTGAGAGACGGTGACGCTGCTCATGCCGCGCTTGTTGATTTCTTCCATAAACTTAAGCATGACGGGGCGGGCGCCGGCGGCGATGCCGCAGGTGGCCATGCCGATGACCACGCGCACGTTATTGCTTTCATCCTCACGGCGCAGGTTGATGCGCTCCAGGGTCTTTTTGCGGATGGCTTCCAGTTCAGCCATGGATTTCATAGGATTACACCTCCAAAGATCGGTTCGGTTTCTTCCCGGATGGCGGAAAGCATCCAGGCGGTGATTTCAGGCTCATTGAGCGGAATGTTTCCAAGCGCCTGCCGCACCTCCCGCGTATCAAAGGTCATGCTCCCCTTGGGCGAGGAACAGGACAAATAAAAGTCGGGATGTTCGGGATTGGCGCTGACCAGCGATACCACGGTGCCGGCCAGATCCCCCAGGGGAAGGCAGTCAATGCTGTCCCCGTGCAGGGCGGCGGTCAGGACGGTGCCCTGCCCCAAGACGGATCGGATGCTGACATCCCCGCCCGTCAGGCGGGCGTTCTGCACCATCAGCGGGATGCCCAGACCCACCTTGCGGGTGGTGCGGGAGGTGACAAAGGGGCTCATCACCTGCTTTTGCATTTCCTCGCTCATGCCGGTGCCGTCATCGGCAATGGTGATGACGATCCGTTTGTTTTCATCCGCCGATACCGTGATTTTGACCAGCGACGCGTTTGCGCGCACGCTGTTTTGCGCCAGATCCAATATATGCAGCGACAGATCGCGCATTAAAGTGCTTACTCCTTATATTTGGCCAGAATGCCGGGGATGTCATCGGGCACCAGGCGGCCGTAGACTTCCTCATTGATGGTCATAACGGGGGCCAGGCCGCACGCACCCAGGCAGCGGGTGGCATTGAGGGTAAACAGACCGTCCTTGGTGGTGCCGCCCACGGGAATGCCCAGCTCCTCGCTGAGGCGATCCAGAACCTTCTGCGATCCCTTTACGTAGCAGGCCGTGCCCAGGCATACGCTGATGACGTACTTGCCGCTGGGGGCCAGGGAAAACTGCGCGTAGAAAGTGGCAACGCCGTATACCTCGCTGAGGGTGACGCCCAAGCCTTCGGCGATTTTTTTCTGCACATCCAAGGATACGCAGCCGAAAATATTCTGGGCTCTTTGCAGCACGGGCATCAGCGCGCCGGGCTGATCCTTAAGCTCCTGAATCGCCTGATCAAGCTGCGCATACTTTTCTTTCATGTCCGGCATGATAGGATAAGACCTCCTTGCTTATTTACCGCCGGCCTCTGCCGGCATACATGCAACATTATAACATAGATCCCCGCCGATTGATACCCATATACAAAGAAAATCCATACAAAAATATCGATAAATTAGGAAGTTTTTGTAAATTACGGTAAAATAACGGGCGTTAGATGTCTTTAACTGTTATTTCTCCGTTTTATTATGATATGAATCCGTCTGTTTCTTATCGTTTGGGCGCGGCATCGTCCTTTGGGGATTTCATCCAGCGCAGGATCTCCCGCGCCGTATTCTCCCGCAGCCGCAGGGCGTGTTCCCTTTCCTGGATATCCCCCAGATAGTGCGCATCGGAGGAATGCAGCACATGCCGTCCGCGCAGGGCGGATTCCGCGCAGGGCAGCATGCGCCACACCTCCACGGTGGGATAGAAGGGGCATTCGGGCATCATGCCCAGGTTTACCAGCAGGCCGTTTGCGCCGCGGTTGATGTGCGCAGGCACGGGCACGCCGCCAAACTGCCAGACCTTTTCCGCCGCCTCGGCCAGGGGCAGATCGGAAGCGCCGATCAGCAGGGCATCCTCCTCGCCGATGATTTCATCCTCGGCATCCATCACAAGCTGCCGGCCGAAAAAGCGGGGATTGTTCTTTTTTGCGGGCAGGTGGCCGCGCAGCATTTCACCGAAATCGGCTGCCTGTTCCACCGTTTCAAAGTATCCCAGCAGGTGAACTTCCTCGCGGGTGGTAATTTCAATGCCCGGCAGCAAAATCAGCCCGTACGCCCGGCACACCGCCTGCACGGCGGGCAGATTGCGCGCGCTGTTGTGATCGCACACGGCAATCGCATCCAGACCCTTGAGTTTGGCCATGCCGCAGATGTTGGCAGGGGTCATATCCTCATCCCCGCAGGGGGAGAGGCAGGAGTGGATGTGCAGGTCGGCAAAGCATTCCATGGCGCTTACCCTTTGTCGGGCACGCCGGCGGCATGCATGCGCCCGCAGATTTCATAGCCGCTGAGGGGGCTTCTGAGCACGCACAGCCCCTCTGCCTGCGCCTTTTCCAAGCTTTCGGCCTCCATGTGTATATCCTCGGGCAGGATGACGCACGCCATATCGGACAGCACCGCCACGGCAATCACGTTCATGTGCGTCTGCACGGTCACCCATGCCATGCCCTCCGCTCCGTGGGCCATCACCCAGCTGAGCAGATCGCAGGTATATCCGCATAAAACCTCCCTGTCCATATCGGCGGCAGGGGTTTCGTTCTGCGCCTGAAGCAGGGGAAGAAGATCCTTTATTTTCATACGCGAATGCTCCTTTCGTCATGACGGCGCCATTCTGTTTCCGCTGCCTGTTTTCCGCCGTCAAAGCCGAGTTCATTATCACTATATTACCATATTCCGCCCCGATGTGACAAGCCGCAATCACAAATTCGGCCGATTTGCCGATTTTATTGCATCCGCAGCGGAAGGCGGGTATAATGGTGCCGAACAAGGAGGCTATGATATGGAACACCTTGCGGACTGCATCCTGTTTCGGGATTTGCCGCCCGAGGCCCTTTCCTCGGCGCTGCGCTTTTTTGACGCGCAGGAGCGCGCCTATCCGCGCGGCAGCGTGCTAAAATCGGCCGAGGCACGGCTTTCGGCCTTCGGGCTGGTGCTGTCGGGCCTTGTGCGGGTAAGCATGACCGACATCGACGGGCGGGAAATGCTACTCTCCCTGGTGGGGGCGGGGCAGACTTTCGGGGAGGCACTGTGCTACCTGAATGAGGACGCGCCCATCCTGATTGAGGCCGCATCGGATATCCGCATCCTGTGGCTGCGCTGCGATGGGCTGCACCGTGCCCCGCAGAATGACGGGGAGGCCCTGCTGCAGCAGCGGTTTTCCGCCATGCTGGCGCGGCGCACGCTGAAAATGAACGACCGCATCCAGATCCTCTCCCGCACCGGTATCCGCGAAAAGCTGATGGCGTTTTTTACCGAGTGCGCGCGGGACGCGGGCAGCAATGTGTTTGATGTGCCCTTCAACCGCGCGGGCATGGCCGCCTACCTGGGGGTGGACCACAGCGCCCTTTCCCGGGTGCTGTCCCAAATGCAGGCGCAGGGCATCCTGCGCCGCCGCAAAAACCACTTTGAGCTGCTCGGCGGGGCCGAAAATCAAAATTCCGTTGCAAATGCAAACGATAATGTGTGAAAAAGGGGCTATAATGGCAGGCGTCCGGAAACGGACGAAAGGATGGAAAAATCGATGAAAAAAATCTTTGTTTGCCTGACGGCGCTGCTGCTTGTTTTCTCCCTGACCTGCTGTGCCCTGGCCGAGGAAGGCACCGCCGTGCGCCTGGCCGCGCTGAAGGGCCCCACCGCCATGGGTCTTGTGCAGTTGCTGGATGAAAGCGAAAAGGGCAATACCGCCGATACCTATGATTTTCTGCTGGCCGGCTCTGCCGATGAAATCACGCCCAAGCTGATTCAGGGCGAAATCGACATCGCGGCCGTGCCCGTCAACCTGGCCGCCGTGCTCTACGGCAAAACAAACGGCGCGCTGGAGCTTCTGGCCGTAAACGCCCTGGGCGTGCTCTACGTGGTGGAAAAAGGCGGCGAGAGCGTGCAGTCCCTGTCCGACCTGAAGGGCAAAACGATCTACGCCACCGGCAAGGGCTCTACCCCCGAATATAACCTGACCTACCTGCTCTCCTCCGTCGGCCTGGACATTGAAAAGGACGTGACGGTGGAATGGAAGAGCGAGCCCAGCGAGGTGGTTGCCCTGATGAGCGCCCAGGAGCAGGCCATTGCGATGCTGCCCCAGCCCTATGTGACCGTGGCCTCCACGCAGATTGAGGGGCTGCGCGTGGCGCTGGACCTGACGGCGGAATGGGACAGCCTGGATAACGGCAGCCGCCTGGTGACGGCTGGCATTGTGGTTCGGCGCGAGTTTGCCCAGGAGCACCCCGAAGCTGTGGAAAACTTCCTTGCCGCCTACGCCGTGTCTGCCGATTATGTCAACGCCAATATCGATGAGGCGGCGGCGCTGATTGAAAAGTACGGCATCGTAAAGGCCGCCGTAGCCAAGAAAGCCCTGCCCCAGTGCAACATTGTGTGCCTGACGGGGACGGAAATGCAAAGCGCGGTATCGGGCTACCTGCAGGTGCTCTTTGACCTGAACTCCAAGGCCGTGGGCGGACAGCTGCCCGCCGAGGACTTCTACTATCTGAATGAAAGTGCCCAGTAACCGAAAAATCAAAACCGAACATCCCCGGCTTATCCGCATCCTTGCCGTGCTGTTCTGGCTGCTTGTGTGGCAGGCGGCGGCGATGGTGATGAACCGGCCCTTGCTGCTCTCCTCCCCGCTGCGGGTGGCAGAGCGGCTTTTTGCGCTGCTTGGGGAGGGGGAATTTTACCGCGCGCTGGGCTTCAGCCTGCAGCGCATCGCGCTGGGCTTTGTGCTGGGGCTGCTTTGCGGCACGCTGCTGGCGGTACTGGCCGCCCGCCTTTCCCTGCTTGAGGTGCTTTTGCGCCCGCTGATGGCCACGGTCAAGTCCGTGCCGGTGGCAAGCTTTATCATCCTGGCGCTTTTGTGGCTGTCGGCACGGCAGCTTTCCGCATTTATTTCCTTTTTAATGGTGCTGCCCATCCTCTATGGCGGGGTGCTTTCGGGGCTTGAAAGCACGCCGAAGGAAATGATTGAGCTGTCGCGCGTTTACCGCATGTCCCCCCTGCGGCGTTTGGTGTATATCCACCTGCCGCACCTGAAACCCCACCTTTTCAGCGCCCTGACGCTGGCGCTGGGCATGAGCTGGAAGGCGGGCGTTGCGGCCGAGGTAATCGGCATCCCAAGCGGCTCCATCGGCGAACAGCTGTATCAATCCAAGGTTTATTTTGATTTGACCTCCCTGTACGCCTGGACGGTGGCCATCGTGTGCATCAGCGTCCTTTTGGAAAAGGCGGTGCTGCTGCTGGTGCGGCGGCTGTATGAAAGGCTGGAGCGCATATGACGGCAAGACTGGAAAACATCTGCAAATCCTACGGCGATATCAAGGTGCTGCGCAATGTGACGCTGGACATTCCCGCGGGCATTACCTGCCTGACGGGCCCGTCGGGCTGCGGCAAAACCACCCTGCTGCGCATTTTGACGGGGCTTGAAATGCCCGACTCCGGCCGGGTGAGCGGCGTCCCCGCCCGCATGGCCGTGCAGTTTCAGGAGGATCGTCTGGCCGAAACCTTAAGCGTTGGCGCCAACCTGCGCATGGTGCTGGGAAAAAGCTATGATCCCGCCGCCGCGCAGAAGCTGCTTTCCGCCCTTGACCTTGAAAATGCGCTCTCCCGCACGGCAGGGGAGCTGTCGGGCGGCATGAAGCGCCGCGTATCCCTGGCGCGCGCCCTGCTTTTTGATGCGCCCCTGCTGGTGCTGGATGAGCCCTTCAAGGGGCTGGACGCTCCCTGCGCCCGCCTGTGCATGGACGCGCTTGCAAAGAGCGCAAAGGGCCGCGCGGTGATCATGGTATCCCATGATGCGCGGGAAGCCGAATACCTGCATGCCCGCGCGGTGGAAATGGAAGGCCTGCAAAGGGAAGTCAATTAATACAAATAAATATTGGGAGGTACGTATCACCCTCCCAACCGGTTTATATTATCTGTGCTTCCGGATATTTGTAGCTGTTTTCATACATGGTTTCGGGGGCGATATCGATTTCGCCGTCGTTCCACGTCACCGCGCCGTATTCCACCTTTGCATTTTTGAAAATTTTTTCATCCTTCAGCGGCTGAAATGCGGGAAAGGCAAGCAGCGGCTGGGCATCGCAGAGGCGCTTTTCGCCGGAGGAGAAGGTGACAATCATCATCATATCGTCCAGCGGCTTTACCTCCCGCACCGAGATCTGCGGCATTTTCGTCCCCGCGTAAGCAATTCCGTTTGCAATATAACAACCATCTTGAGCTGTTTCACGGGCAAGGAGCCCGCCAGCAATTCACCATCTATGCCCATGGAAGCTTGATATTCCCCATAGTAGACATGAACATGCGGCTTGTTGTGCTGAACCGTATCGTTGAAAAGCAGCTTGATAATTATCCCCGCAAAATTATCCCCGCAAATCTGCTCAGCTCCGGCATTTTTCATCGCCTCCCTGCAATCATAGCATACCAAATCGGATGCCATTTATCAAGGAATCGGCCGTTTTCGAATTGCGGGAATTCGATTGTTTCGACACTTCCTGCCGCAATTGCACAAAATAACGGCCCATTGTTGTAAATTCTTGCTCATTCCGCCCCCAAAGCCGTATGGTTTGCTTGACAGAACGGCAGGAATCAAGTACAATAAAATTTGCAATCATGCCGTTCCACGCGGAAAATCCGCGCATCAGGAAGGGGGGTCGGGCATGTTATCTGCCCATGAATCCAAAAACGTCCGCGCAATGCTTACAACGCTTCTTCTGCTGCTGGCATTGCTTTTTGCCTTGCCCGCTGCCGCGGAAGAAAATATCAATTTTACCCTGTCGGTGGAGCCGTCCAGCCTGACCGCGCCGGGACCGGTGACGGTATCGGTGCGCGTGGTCAACGCGGGCGATGCCGATATGACCGAGCCTGTGCTGCTCTATGATCCCAGCGGCGAGCTGGTTGCCTCCTTTGGGGACGGCGGCCAGGCGCTGATCAAAAAGGGCGATTATGTCACCGCCCAGCACACCTGGAGCGTTACCCAGGCGGAGCTGGACGAGGGCAAACTGACCTATACGCTCAGCTACAACAGCATCAATGCCGAGGGCAATGTGGTGGTCAAAACCCAGACGGCCAGCGCCGATCTGACCTACACCGGCACTGCGCCGCGGCTGACGATCAACCGCACGGTTGACCCCGAGGTTGTGCGCAGCGGCAAGACCGCCACGGTGCAGTATGAGCTCTACAACGCCGGCAATGTGGAAATCAAGAGCATCAGCATCAAAGAAGACAAGTCGATTTCCTCCACCGCCCAGGCCGTTGCCTCCCTGGCGCCCGGTGAGCGCACCACCGTCAAATTTACCGCCACCATGAAAAAGGCGGATCTGACCAGCAACCCCACCATCACCTACAAGGCGGGGGACGAGTCCCTGACCCAGCAGCTGCCCGCCGTCACCATCCCCGTGGCCAAGCCCGGGCTGGTAACCACCGATATTCTGGTATCGGACAAAACCTCCATTGAGGCGGGCGACACCGTCACCCTGACGATGACCGTCAAGAACAACGGCAACATCACCTATTCCAACATCACCGTGACGGACGCCAAGTACGGCGAAATCTTTACCAACCTGACGCTGGGCCCCGGCGAAACGCTGGTGCGCGAAAAGCAGTTTACCCTGTCTGAAAGCACGGTTTTCCAGTATTCCATCACCCTGCCCGACAACACCGGCACCACCAACGTGATTAAATCCGACGAGGTGAAAATCAGCGTATACGCCCAGGGGCAGATGATCCACCTGACGCTGGACGCCGTGGCCGATACCGCCGATGTGACGCAGGTGCCCGCCGATGTGCGCTTTACCCTGCACCTGACCAACAATTCCACCCAGACGGTCAAAAACATCACCCTGTATCACGGCGATGTGCGCATTACCTCCATCAGCTCCCTGGAGCCTTCCCAGACCGTGACCGTGGAGCGCGATTTTACCATCTCCCAGACGGGCAAATTCCGCTTTACCGCCAGCATGAAGGATGACCT
The DNA here is from genome assembly GCA_963624325.1 of bacterium. Lineage (GTDB taxonomy): Bacteria > Bacillota > Clostridia > Christensenellales > Aristaeellaceae > SFMI01. Next base: position 1,376 of record CAVFPH010000039.1, on the reverse strand, counting down.
GGGCAACACGCAGACCTTTGATTCCAACGAAATCAGCATCGGCTACGCCGCGCCTACCGCCGCGCCCACCGTATCGCTGACCCCCACCATCGCGCCGCTGGTCACCGTGACGGTTGCCCCCATTGAGGTGCTGGAACCCGTGGTCACCCAGGCAAACGGCTTCCTGCGCACCGCGGCACTGGTGCTGCTGGCCGCCTTCGGCGTATGTTTCGTGCTGTTTGTCATCAGCACCGTGATGCGTGCGCGCCGCCGCAGCGCATCCCGCAATGCCTATGACCATATGGATCTGGCCGAGCGCCGCGATTATACCGAGCCTGCCCGCTACGATCAGAGCGACCTTTCCGACACCACCGCGGCGGAAGATGTCCCCGCAGCCGCAGGCGAAAAGCCCTCGGATGAGATTCTCAAGGAAGGCGCGCCCATCCGCCAGCAGTCCGATGACGGCGGCGCCTACCGCCTGACCCGGGAAGATTCCCAGCCCCAGCCCGCCGCGCAGGAAAGCAATGCACAGCCTGCCGCGCAGGAGGACAATGCCGAGCAGGCAGTTGACACCCCCCGCCGCCGCCGTGCAAAGCGCAATGCCCCCAGCGAAGATGAATAAATAAACATTGCAGCGGCACTCAACTTCGGTTGAGCGCCGCTTTGCAAAAAAGCCATTCCGATCCATTAGGTCAATGGAGGCCATTTGCATGAAAAACATCCAGCGAATTCTGTGCGCCGTCCTGTCCCTGCTGATGGCGGTCCTGCTGCCGACAGCATCCTTTGCGCAGGTATATGACATTGCATACGGCGATATTACGGTCAACGCCAAGGCCGACGGCAAGCAGTATGTCAGCCAGCCAAGCAACAGCATAAGCGATGAAGAGCAGACCTCGGAAACGGTGATCGGCGGCACATCCGACAGCTATTCGCTTACCATCCACGCGGAAGCGGGGGCGGAGGCGGATGTCACGCTTGACAACCTGAACATCGATGTGAGCAAGATCGGCAAAAAGGCCGCCGTATCCTCCGAGGGCGACGGCGATGTGACCATCGAACTGGACAACACAAACACGTTAAAAAGCGGGCAGGACCGCGCGGGCCTGGAGAAAAACGAGGCAGGCAGCCTGACGATTGGCGATGACAACGGCACCGCCGGCAGCCTGAATGCCAAGGGCGGCGGAAACGGCGCAGGCATCGGCGCCGGTTTTCCGCATGAAAGTGCCGATATTACCATCACCGGCGGCACCATTACGGCGGAGGGCGACTTTTACGCCTCGGGCATCGGCAGCTCCGCATGGGGCATGGGCTATGACATTACCATCGCCGGCGGCACGGTAACGGCCATCGGCGGCGAATGCGGCTCGGGCATCGGCAGCTTTAATATAACCATCACC
>CAVFPH010000038.1:0-20276 GCA_963624325.1 bacterium | reverse complement strand
TTACCCGCATCGGTCAAAACAACTACCCCGCTCTCCGAAAGGAGAGCGGGGTTTTCTGATGCTGTGCTGTCAGCAATATGGCATTTTGAAGCAGTTTATGATATACTCGCTGAGAGCAATCATTCCACTACAAAAAAAGTTGAGGTTAAGAAAGGGGGCTAACTTGATGCCGCCATTGGGCTTATATGTGCATGTGCCGTTTTGCGTGCGCAAATGCGCTTACTGCGATTTTACATCGTGGCCGGGACGCGATGCCGATATGCCGAGATACGTGGATGCCGTCTGCAGCGAAATTGCAGCCAGAGCTGCGGAATGCGGGCATCCGGCTGCCGATACGGTGTTTTTCGGCGGGGGAACCCCTTCTGTGCTGCCGCCGGAACTGTTTGAACGCATCGCAAAAACCTTGCGGGAAGCGTTTGCCCTTACGCCTGATGCGGAGTGGACGGTTGAATGCAATCCGGGCACGCTGACACAGGCATTTGCCGATACGCTGGCCGCGTGCGGCGTGAACCGCGTATCCTTGGGCATGCAGGCAGCACAGGAAGGGCTGCTGAAGCGCCTGAACCGCATTCATGGGATGGAAGATGTGCGGCAGGCTGTCTGCATGATCCGAAAGGCGGGAATCAAGCAGCTGAATCTGGATTTGATGCTGGGGCTTCCCGGCCAAACCATGGCAGACTGGCAGGATACCCTGCAGGAGGCGTTGACACTGGCACCGCAGCATATATCATGCTATGCGCTGATTGTGGAAGAAGGGACACCCTTGGCGGGCGCATTGGCACGGGGCGAAATATCCCTGCCGGACGAGGAAACAGAGCGCGATATGTATGGCACGGCACGGGATATATTGCACGCAAATGGATTCCATCAGTACGAAATCAGTAATTTTGCGCTTCAAAATGAAGAATGCCGCCATAATGTCAATTGCTGGCGGCGGGAAGACTATTTGGGCTTTGGCTGCGCGGCACACAGCCTGCGGCAGAACGTGCGCAGGGCCAATCCATCCGATATAGAAGCGTATCTGCGCGGAGATCCACCCGAAACGGAGCAGATTTCACCGTCTGATGCCATGTTTGAAAGCCTGATGCTGGGGCTGCGCCTGACAGAAGGCATTGACGAGGCGGACTTTGCCGCGCGCCACGGCAGGCAGCTTTGGGATGTATACGGCGAAAAGTTGACGCCTGCCCTGAAAGATGGGCGGCTGATGCGCCGGGACGGCCATGTATACCTGACCGAACACGGCATGGATGTCATGAACAGCGTGCTGGTAGACGCGATGGAAGAATAAAAAAAGCGCCGTGCGGATGATGAACATCTGCATGGCGTTTTCTTTGCGTCGCTTTGCCGGAGGGGCAAAGGCGCTTTTAGGACGGAATTAATAGCGGCGCTTACGTGCGGCTTCCGCCTTCTTCTTGCGCTTTACGCTGGGCTTCTCATAATGCTCACGCTTGCGAACCTCAGCCATAACGCCTGCGCGTGCGCACTGGCGCTTGAAACGCTTGAGAGCGCTTTCCAAGGATTCGTTTTCCTTGACTCGTACTTCAGACACTTGTTTTCCCTCCCTTCGCCTATCTCGCCTTGGCAATCGCCGTGTTCCACGGCGGATGGCGACCGTGATGATATTATACCGCTTATAGGCAGGATCGTCAACTGTTTTTCGTGAATTTACACTTCTGTTACAACTGCCGGGCAGCCGGACAGGGGATAAACGGCAAAAAGAAGCACAGCCGCATGCATAAAAAGGGAATCATAGCATGCCATAAACGGAATGATGCGGGCAGCGCACTTCTTTTGCGCTTATATTTCGGGCTTGGGGTTGGTGAGAAGGGGAAACTTCTTTTCCCATTTGCCGCTGCGGTAGATGATAAACAGCGCGGCTGAGCTGACCAGCCAGCCTGCGGGGTAGCTCAGCCCGACAAACATGGGGGAGGAAATGAACTTTGTGCCGATGAAAAGGTAAATCTGCCTGAAAACCACAAAGGAAGCAATGGTGACAATCATCGGGGAGACGCTGTCCCCGGCGCCGCGCAAGGCACCGGAATAAATCTGCGTGGCACAGTAGGGCACATAGAAGGGAGACATGGACAGTACGAACATCCGCCCGTAGCGCAATACTTCCGGGTCATCGTTGAACAACCTGAGCATGGTATCGGAGAAACACATCAGCGGAATGACGATGATCAGCGTACCCACCATGGAAAGCAGCAGGCCGATGGTGACGCCCTTCTTGACACGGTCCAGCTTTCCGGCCCCCAGATTTTGCCCTACAAAGGTGGTGTTTGCCATGCCAAGGCAAAGCATCGGCAGCCAGGCAAAGGCATCCAGACGATTATAGCTTGTCCAGCCCGCCATGCAGTCCGATTGAAATGCGTTGATATATGCCTGCACAAACACGTTTGAAAAGGAAATAACGCTGGTCTGGATGGCGGCAGGCAGGCCGATGCGCAGCACCCTGACGAAAATCGACCCGGTAATGCGAAGATCACGCGGGATCAGACGGTAATCCTCACGGGAACGCAGCAACACCCAGATTACCAGAACGGCGGAAAGCAGCTGGGAAATTATGGTGGCATATGCGACGCCGGCAACGCCCATATGGAAGGAGCAAACAAACAGCAGGTCCAGCACGATATTCATGATCGCCGAGAAAATCAGGAAATACAGCGGATGCGTGGAATCGCCCACCGCGCGCAGAATGCCCGAGCCGATATTATAAAACATCAGGCCTATGACACCCGCAAAATAAATGCGCAGGTAGGTGATGGCATCATTGATGACGTTGGCAGGTGTATCCATCATCTCCAGCATCAAAGGGGCGGCGAAAAGCCCAAGCCCCGTGCAGAAGACGGCGGCAATCAGGGTTAAAAGCAAGGATGTATGCACGGCATCGTGGACGCCGCGGTCATCCTTGGCCCCGAAAGACTGGGAGATGACTACCGTCGCGCCCATAGACAGCCCCGAAAAGAAGCCAATCAGCGCGTTGACGATGTTGCCTGTTGCGCCGACTGCCGCCAGCGCTTCCTTGCCTACGAATTTTCCCACCACCATGCTGTCCACGGTGTTGTACAGCTGCTGAAAAATTTGCCCGATCAGCATGGGAATGGCAAACCGTATCAGATGCCCGGGGATAGATCCTTGCGTCATATCGACGCTTTGTTTCTTGCCTTGCATACAAACTCCCTTCATAAATTAACGAAAATTATCATAATTATAACATGAAGCGCACAGGCTGCCAAGTGTTTTCAGCTTTTATTTTTCAGAAACGCACCGTATTCGCATTTACTCGCATATCATCCATTCTCGCTGAAAATGCTTGCAAATCCATAGGGTCAGTGCTATAATGATATACTGTGTGCGAATGCTTATTGTGTGCACACGGATTGATCCGCATTATTGCGCAGGAGGGTTCTAAATGTCTTATACCGTCGAAAAAATCGCGAGCAATAAAGTAAAGCTCTCTTTTGTGGAGAGCGCCGAGTCCTTTGAGGCGGCCATTGCCAAGGCCTATCTGAAGGAACGCGGCAAGATCAACGTTCCCGGCTTCCGCAAGGGCAAGGCCCCGCGCAAGTTGATTGAGAGCATGTACGGCGAAGCGGTATTCTACGATGATGCGTTTGAGCTCGTCGCGCAGCCTGCCTACGAAGAAGCCATCAAGGCAGACAACCTGCAGGTTGTGGATCGTCCGCAGGTAGACATTGAGCAGATCGGCTCCGGCAAGGAACTGAAGTACACCATCGAAGTGTTCGTAAAGCCCGATGTCACCCTGGGTGAGTACAAGGGCGTTGCCGTTGAAAAGAAGACCGAAAAGGTGACTGACGAGGCCGTTGATGCCCGCATCGAACGTGATGTGGATCGCGCCAGCACCACGCAGGATGTAGAAGGCCGCGCCGTGGAAAACGGCGATATCGTAAACCTTGACTATGCCGGCACGGTGGACGGTGTGGCCTTTGAGGGCGGCACTGCCGAAAAGCAGAGCCTGACGATCGGCTCCGGCATGTTCATCCCTGGCTTTGAAGAGCAGATGGTGGGCATGAACATTGGCGAAGAGCGTGACCTGACCGTCAAATTCCCCGAGCAGTACCATGCCGAGGATCTGGCCGGAAAGGACGCCGTGTTCCATGTGAAGGTAAACAGCATCCAGACCAAGGTCCGCCCCGAGCTGGATGACGATTTTGCCGCCGATGTGTCCGAGTTTGATACCTTTGAGGCTTACAAGGCCAACATCGTATCCGAGATGGAAAAGAACGCCGCCGAGCGCTCCGAGGCCAATCTGGAGGATGCGCTGGTGCAGAAGGTTGTGGATGCCGCAGACTGCGATATCCCCAATGCCATGATCGAGGATGAAGAAACCACCATGCTGCGCGAAATGGAAATGCGCATGATGTACCAGGGCATTCGCATGGAGGATTACCTTAAGTACACCGGCCAGACCGAAGAGCAGCTGCGCGAAAACTATAAGCCCGAAGCCACCAACCGCGTGAAGACCCAGTTGGTGCTGGAGGCGATTGCCAAGGCCGAAAACATCGTCCCCAGCGATGAGGATGTTGAGGAAGGTATTGCCGATCAGGCCAAGCGCATGAACCGCGATGTGGAGGAGTTCAAGTCTTCTCTGTCCGATCAGCAGAAAGAGTACCTGAAGGAGACCGCCGGCATCAAAAAGGTGATCGACTTTCTGAAGGCCAATGCTGTCATTACCGAAAAGTCTGACGAAGAAAAGGCTGAATAATTCAGCAAAAAACGGATTTCTTGCGTAAGCGCGGGCGAAAACCCGCGCTTGCGTCATCCCTATAACAGGGTACTTCCCGGGAGGAAAAAATACATGAGCATTCTCATCCCCAATGTAGTAGAACGCACCAGCAACGGTGAACGCGGCTATGATCTTTATTCCCGCCTGTTAAAGGACCGCATTATTTTCCTGACAGACGAAATCAACGATCAGGTAGCCAATATCGTCGTGGCGCAGCTGCTGTTTCTGGAGATGGATAATCCGGATGCCGATATTTCGCTTTACATCAACAGTCCCGGCGGCTCCATCAGCGCAGGCATGGCCATTTACGACACCATGAACTACATCAAGTGCGATGTCCGCACGGTGTGTGTGGGCATGGCAGCCTCTATGGGTGCTTTCCTGCTGATGGCAGGTGAAAAGGGCAAGCGCCTTGCCCTGCCCAACAGCGAGGTGATGATCCATCAGCCCCTAGGCGGCGCCAGCGGACAGGCCACCGATGTGGAGATCCGCGCCAAATGGCTGCTGCGCACCAAGGATAAGATGATTCGCCTGATGAGCGAAATGACCGGACAGGATCAGGAAAAGGTGCGTGCAGACTGCGAACGCGACTATTTCATGACCGCCGAGGAAGCTCTCGATTACGGCATTATTGACCAAATTTATTATCCCCGCAAAAAGGACGCTTGAGGTGAGCCATGCCCAAGGATGAATTCACCACGCGCAGGCTGCATCGGTGCAGCTTCTGCTATAAAACGCAGGATCAGGTTCGCCGTTTGGTAGCCGGTCCCGCCGAGGATGTGTACATCTGCGATGAATGCATCAGGCTGTGCTGCGACATCATCTCCGATGATACCGTCTCCATGCGTGCCGCATCCTCCAGACCCTCCGACATTCCGCTGCCCTCTGAAATGAAGGATGTGCTGGATGAATATGTGATCGGACAGGATGAGGCCAAACGCACACTCTGCGTGGCCGTATACAACCATTACAAGCGCATCAATGCCCCGCAAAGGGCGGGGGATGTGGAACTGCAAAAGTCCAACATCCTGATGGTGGGCCCCACCGGCTGCGGCAAAACCTATCTGGCGCAAACGCTGGCACGCATCCTGAATGTGCCCTTTGCCATTGCCGATGCCACGGCGCTGACCGAGGCCGGCTATGTGGGCGAAGATGTGGAAAATATTCTGCTTCGCCTGATTCAGGCTGCAGACGGCGATATCCGCGCGGCGCAGCGCGGCATCATCTACATTGACGAAATCGATAAAATCTCCCGCAAGGGCGAAAACGTATCCATCACCCGCGATGTCAGCGGCGAGGGCGTGCAGCAGGCACTGCTCAAAATCCTGGAAGGCACGGTTGCCAATGTGCCGCCTCAAGGCGGACGCAAGCATCCGCAGCAGGAGTTCCTGCAGATCGATACCACCAATATCCTCTTCATCTGCGGCGGTGCGTTTGACGGCCTTGCTCCCATCATTCAGCAGCGCATCGGCTCCCGTACGCTGGGCTTCGGCGCGAAGCTGACAAGCGATTCTGCGGCGGATGTCGGCAGTGTGCTGCGTCAGCTGCGGCCCGAGGATCTGATGAAATTCGGCCTGATTCCGGAATTTGTCGGCCGTCTGCCCGTTGTGGTTACATTGAATCAGCTGGATGAGCCTGCACTGGTGCGCATCCTGACCGAGCCGCGCAATGCGCTGGTAAAACAGTATGCCAAACTGCTGGAGCTGGACGGCGTAACCCTCTCTTTTGATCCGGATGCGTTGACGGCCATCGCGCATATGGCCATGCAGCAAAAGAGCGGCGCGCGCGGACTTCGCGCGATTATCGAAAAAGCCTTGCTGGATACCATGTTTGATCTGCCCGGCCAAAGTGATGTTACCGCCTGCCGCGTGACGGGCGATGTGATTACCGCCGGGGCCAAGCCTGTGCTGACCCGCGCGGCACACAGCAAGAAAACTGCTGCGGCACTCCCTGATGAAAACGACGAAACACCGGACGCAGTATGATGTAATTTTGAAAAGCGGCTGACGGAGAAAAACTCCGTCAGCCGCTTTCGGCTTTTTCTGAACACAATTTTACCGCTTTTGCACGATGCAGCTTCCTTTATGGATACAGCCGGAGGGAACGGTGCCGCGCACGCTGACCAGCGGATAAACCTGGGCATTTCGGCCGATGACCGTGCCGGGGTTGAGCACCGCGCCGCAGCCGATCTCGGCATAATCGCCCAGCATGGCACCCAGCTTTTTGAGGCCGGTTTCCAGGCATTCCTCATTGCAGTGCACCACTACCGGCAGGCGATCTCCCTTTACATTGCTGGTTACGGAACCGGCACCCATATGGGCGTGGTAGCCAAGGACGCTGTCGCCTACATAATTGTAGTGCGGCACCTGAACATTGTCAAAAAGAATGACGTTTTTCAGTTCCGTGCTGTTTCCGACAACCGTGTCACGCCCAATGAGCGCATTGCCGCGGATGTAAGCACAGTGGCGGATCTCCGCACCATGGTCGATGATGACGCACTCGCCCAGGCAGGCCGTGGGGGCAACGGTGGCATCGCGGGCAATCCACACGGTGGGGGAGGGGTGCAGAAACTCCGAGATGGGCAGGGCTTCTCCAAGCGCTAGGATAAAAGGCTTGATTCGGGAGAGAACCTCATGGGGATACTCGCATTTTTCAAGCAGCTCCGCAGCACGCGTGTGCGTTAAATCAAACAGATCATTTACATTATACATGCCGCATCACCCCTCTGCCGCCATGCCGCTTGCGTGCAGTGCCGCTGCAACGCTTTCGGCGGTGCGTTTGGCGATGTCGCTGTTTTCCGCCTCGCACATCACGCGCAGAACAGGCTCCGTGCCGCTCTTGCGAAGCAGAATGCGGCCTTGCTTGCCAAGGGCTGCACGGGCTTCTTCCAATGCGGCAAGCACCTGCGGATGCTGCATTGCCGCCGCTTTATCGGTTACACGGACGTTGATGAGCACCTGCGGGAAACTGACCATATCCGCATGCAGCTCGGAAAGCGGGCGCTTTTGAGCAAGCATGGCCTGCATCACCTTGATGGCTGTCAGCAGGCCGTCGCCGGTAGTAGCATACTTGGCAAAGATGATGTGCCCGCTCTGCTCACCGCCCAGCGGGTCACCGCGCTGCTGAATACGGTCATATACGTTCTTGTCGCCTACATCGGTTTGCTCATAGCCGATGTTCAGTGCATCCAGCGCACGGTACAGCCCCATGTTGCTCATGACGGTTGTTACCACGTGCCCCGATCCCAGAACGCCGCGCTTTTGCATGTAAGCGGCATAGAGGTACAAAATCCGGTCGCCGTCCACAACCTGGCCAAGTTCATCCACGGCAATGCAGCGGTCGGCATCCCCGTCAAAGGCAAAACCGACATCCAGATGATGGTCTACCACCAGCTGACGCAGCTGCTCAATATGGGTGGATCCGCAGTTTACATTGATGTTTTCGCCGTTTGGCGTATTGCCGATTACCGTTACCTCGGCACCGAGGGCCTTGAATACGCTTTCAGCCAGCTGCCAGGTGGAACCGTTCGCGCAGTCCAGACCGACACGCAGCCCTTTATAGGAATGCGTTGCCAGGGAGATCAGGTAGCCGATGTAGCGGTTGCGCCCTGCGGCATGGTCCACAACGCGGCCGATGCGCTCCCGCGTGGCCAGGGGCGCGGATGCGCCGGCATCCAGGAAAGCCTCGGCACGGTCGATGACGGAATCTTCCATTTTTTCGCCCTGTGCGTTAATCAGCTTGAGCCCGTTATCCCAGTACGGATTATGGCTGGCGCTGATCATGACGCCGCAGTCAAAACCTTCTGTGCGGGCAACATAGGATACACTGGGGGTGGGGGTGACATGCAGCAAATAAGCATCCGCACCGGCAGAGGTCAGGCCTGCGCACAGCGCATCCTCCAGCATATAGCTGGATGCACGGGTATCCTTGCCGATCACAACACGGGCACGGCGTGCCTGACTGCCGAAAAAGGAGCCCAGAAATTGCCCCAGCTGAAAAGCGTGCATGGCGGTCAGCTCACGATTGGCTTCTCCCCGGAAGCCGTCGGTACCAAAATACTTGCCCATTGTATTCTCCTTTTCATCAGTACAGACAATAGAACAAAAGAGCCGTTAAAAGATTTTGTTTTCTCTTAACGGCAAACATGAAACGGACATATTATAGCATAGAGGCAGCCTCATCGTCAATATAGACTGTGCAGTCTGGGTGCAGCTGCAGGATGGAGGCCGGCACATTGTTGCAGATGCGGCCGTTGATCATGCCCGCTACTGCCTGAGCTTTGTTGGCACCAAAGGCCATCAGGATGATCCTGCGTGCCTGCATAACGGTTTTGATGCCCATGGATACGGCTTTTTCGGGAACTTCATCGATGGAAGCAAAGAAGCGCTTGTTGGCTTGCCTGGTTGCATTCGTCAGCGGAACGATGTGAGTGACGGCATCCCAGGGCGTTCCCGGCTCGTTGAAGCCGATATGTCCGTTCGGGCCGATGCCGAGCAGCTGCAGGTCAATGCCGCCTGCATTGCGGATTTCATCATCATAGTGTGCTGCGATGGCATCCGTAATGCCGATGCCGCAGGGAACATGGGTGCGCGATTTGTCGATATCCACGAAATTGAACAGGTGGCTGTCCATAAAATAGCGGTAGCTTTGCGGGTGGGTGCCGTCCAATCCAACATATTCGTCCAGGTTGTAGGTGGTGACATCCTTGAAGGATATTTTGCCGGCCTTGTAGAGGGCAACCAGCTCCTCATACAGCATTTCGGGGGTAGAGCCGGTGGCAAGCCCCAGCACGCGGCAGGGGTTTTCGGAAAGAAGCCGGCGGTATTGCTCTGCTGCCAGCTGTGCGCATTCGCGCTGACTGCTTTGGATGATCTTCATGCTGAACACCTCTATAACTATGCCGCATTGCGGCGAATAAGAACCGTCGCCATGATACGCAACCGAGAAAAAACTGTCAAGGAGTTTTGCAAACAGAGACAACAACAAAATCGGCAAGAGGTCGGTTTACATGGGCCCCGGATCTCTCAGCAGGGTATGCCACACCAGACGACGGCACTGCAGGGGGGAGAGAAGACCGGGTGAATCCACATCAAAGCACAAAAAGCCCTTTTGCTTGGTACTGATCGCAGGCCAGTCAGGCAGCCCGCCCACGTTCGGATTGCCTGTTTGTGCAAAGGCAACTACGCGGTCAATCATCTGAGCCGACAGCGCATAATCCTGCGGCTCGAATTTCCGCCAGGAAGACTGCATATTGCCGAACATGTACCAGAGATCCACGGCGTGAAAGGCCTTGTAGCAGTTGCCCGGCGGCGTTCTGCGAAACATATATCCGTACACGGGAGCTCTGTTCTTTTTCACATTCCGCTTGGCGAAGGACAAAGCCATTTCGTAGAGAACCGTAGGCATAAAGTCCTGCGAGGTTACGCCGAAAATCATGGGAATGTCCAGATGCTCGCCGCGCATGATGATTTGCTGCGGAACATCCGGAATGATGTCGCCGTCGATGCCGGGCTGGTGAAGGTGCAGATTATTCCCCTGATATTCCGCATGCCATGCTTCCCAAAGAACTTGCGGAGATACTTTTTTGAGCTCTTCCTCATCGGCTGCGCCTGCCCTGCGGCATACACCATCCCAGAAAGCTGCACTTTGCTTTTCCGTCCACGGTCCTGCCATGTGAGGTACGACACCGCCGCCCGACATGAGCACGGCTCCCTTAATGAGCCCCTTCAGTTTTTGCGTATAGCAAAGGTCGGTAATGCTCATGGCACCGGCTGACTGGCCGATCAGAATCATCCGCTCCGGGTTTCCGCCGAAGGCGGAAATGTTGTCATGGATCCAGTGAATGGCGGCAATCTGATCATGAAGCCCGTAGTTTCGGCTGCGGTACAGGGAAAAAACATTCAGCCGATAGCCGACGGATACAAGGATTGCGCCGCGCTTGGCGTATTCCGTGCTGCTCCCGTAAGGAAGCTCGCCGACAGTGCCTGTTTCGTGCCCGCCGCCGTGGATAAAGATCACCACGGGACAATGCTGCGCATGCCGCGGACAGATGATGTTCAGCGTCATGGGGCTTTCGGTGTATTGAAAGCTGCGTTCACTGCGAAACTCGGTATAATAGAAATGCTCAGCGTCCTTGCTTTCATCCCGAAAGGCACTGTACTGCCAGCAGTCTTTTTCTGTCTGCGTGGCATCCAGCACGCCGTCCCAGGCCGTGATCTGCACGGGCAGGGTAAAACGCGCGGTTTCGGCATAAGGAATGCCGCGGTATATTTCGGCATCGCTCAGCTGCCATCCCTTTACCCGCCCGCAGGGAGTATCGCGATACACCATATCTGCGCTATCCATTTATTTCCTCCGCTTGAAGATTGCTGTTAATCGGCATCGTGCTTGCCGAGCATTTCCTGCTCATAGGCGCGCTGCTTTTCATCATGCTTTTTGGCAAGACTCAGCTTGATTTCATGCCACTCTGCTCCGTGAAGACGGTAAAATTTGCCGATTGCCAGTGCGCACAGCAGCAGCAGGACGGCGGAAACGGATACCCAAGAAAAGCGGATGCCGAACACGGCGGAAGCGCTCTGCTCGCTCAGCGACAGATCGCCATTATAGCCGAACCACAGAATCATGATGGGGAAGAGTGCATTTGCAATGCTGATGGCAGGCTTGCAGATCAGGCTGTTTACGCCGGCATACATGCCCTCACGCCGCAGCCCCGATACATGCTCGTCGTAGTCGATCACGTCGCCGTTCATCATGGGAATCAGGTAAGTGCCGCCTGCAAAGCCGATGCCGGCGCCGAAGAAGCCGATAATGCTGCCGACGGTAGACTGACCCAGAAAAAGCAGGCACAAAAGCGCGGCGCAGAAAACGGAACACATGATCACCATGCAGGGCTTTACGCCCCATTTGGTGCCCGGCTTTACCCAAATGTAAATGCCTACGACAATGCCGGCAAACATGGCAAGGTAGCAATAAAGGTAATTGACGCCGCTTGAACCGAAATAATAGCTCAGTCCCAGCATCAGCGCGGTTTGAATGTAGGTGATGGAGAAAGAAATGGTTTCAAACACAAGAAAGTTCCTGTTCTTGAAGCAGGTAACCACCGATTTGACAAAGGGGAACTGCTCTTCCTGCTTCACATAGGAATTTTCCTTGTAGAAGAAGGTGCTCAGAAACATGATAACGCCGGCAGCCAGACCGATGATTGTCATGGTAATCTGGAAGCGCAGAAGGGACTGGTTCAAAATTTCTTCCAGCTGCGCCAGCAGCACCAGGGGAACGGAAAGCGCGACAAGGCTGAAAATAACCTTTACCAGCATGATTTTTCCGCGTGCCTCGTTGGTAACGGCCATTTCAAAGGGCATTACATACAGGGACGTGGCAATTGCGGTGTAGAGCGTATCAAACAGAAGGAGGGAAATGAACATTTGCAGGAACATCTGCAGGTTGGAGCCGCTGTCAAAGAAAATGACCCACGAGAGGATAAACACGGCGGCAATGGCCAGCGCGCCATAGCGGATATAGGGGATGCGGCGTCCCAGCTTGGATTTGGTGCGATCCGATATATAACCGAAAAGCGGATCGTTTACCGCGTTCCAAATGCCGAACAGCAGCCAGCACAGGGCACTCCACTTGGCATCCATGTGGAAGTAATTGACAAAAAAGAACGTCAGACCGCCGCCGGTGACAATGTTGCACAGCGCTGTGATGCTGCAGTCGGCTGCGCCCAGCCACATCCGGCTGGACAGCTTTACATGTTCCGTTACTTTCTCGCTCATGTGATTTTCCTCTTTCAATATGAATTACAGATGCAGGCCGGCAATCCATGCGGACAGCGTTTTTGCATCGGTATTTGGCTTGAAAACCTTGCCTTCCAGCAAGCGGGCACCCTTGCAGCCGGGGGCAAGCTTTTCGTTGGTCTTGCCCATATCGCTTCCGCCCGAGGTGGCAAAGGGGATGATTGTTTTTCCGGACAGATCATAGCTTTCCAGAAAGGTGTTGACGATGGTGGGGGCGATATACCACCAGATCGGGAAGCCGACAAAAACCGTATCGTAATCCGCCATGTTCTCGCAATGAAGGGCGATTTCGGGACGGGAAGCGGGGTCCTTCATTTCAAGCGTGCTGCGGGAATGCTTGTCCATCCAGTTCAAATCCGCTTTGGTATAGGGGATTGTCGGGACGATTTCAAACAGATCCGCGCCCGCTGCCGCCGCAAGTGTTTCCGCAAGCCTTTTGGTTACGCCCGAAGCCGAGAAATATGCTACAAGCTTTTTGTCCATGATTCTTGTCCTCCGCTATTTGCATTCTGCGGGTATCCCGCACGTATCCGCATAAAGTCAAAATCTGCGGATTACGGGCAGACGAATCCCATTGCAAACATTATAGCACAAATTTTTCAGTTATGGAACTATTTGCGCAACTTCTTCGTCATATAAGTGACCGGTCTGATGAACACAGGAATCACGGAGGCAAGGATGGATGCGATAATCTTTCAAGACGAAGTGCTGAAGATTGAACGGCTGCTGTATCATGTGGCATATACGGCACTGGGCAATCGGCAGGAATGCGCCGATGCGGTGCAGGAAGCATTGCTGCGTGCGTGGAAAAAGCGAAACACCCTGCGCTCACAGGAACACTTTAAGGCATGGATGGTAAGAATTCTGCTCAATACCATTGCCGATGGCAAGCGCCGCGGCAAGCCGGTGACGACGGAGCTTAGCGATATCCTGCCGGCCGAGGAAAAGCCGGACAATCTGCCCTCTATGAGGCACTTTGTGCGCTGCCGGAAGGCATGCGCTATGCGGTGGTCCTTGTTTACCTGGACGGCTGCACCATGCGCGAGTGCGCTCAAATGCTGCATGTGCCCGAGGAAACGGTAAAAAGCCGATTAAGTCGTGCCAAAGTGCTGCTTCGCGATTATCTGTCTGAGGAGGCTTAAGCCATGAAAAAACGAAAGCAATCGTCAGCGGCTGGAGGCGGCATTTCCGCCCATGGATGCGGCATTTGATTATGCCGTGCGCAATACCCTGGAAAGCATTGCCAAGGAGGACACAACACCAATGAAACATTCGGTTCGTACAGCGGCAATTGCCCTGGCATTGGCCCTTTGCCTGATTGGCACTGCGGTGGCGGTGGGCAGCGGACTGAATCTGTTCAACTTCTTTTCCAACAACATTCAAAGTCCCGAAGTACAGCCGGAGGCCTGCACCCTTACGGACTATGATGTGGCATCCCACAGCTTTGAACATACGGATGTAACCATTCGCGAGGCCGCATGGGATGGCCGCATCCTGCGCATCCTCTACAGCGTGCGTGACCGCACGGTGGATCATGTGCTTACCGATACGGAGATCAACAGCGACGGCTATGATCTGCCCGGCGCGCGCCAGGACGGTATCATGGCGGATTGGGGCTGTGATTACGTATATATCAACGGCGTTTCCGTATCCGTGACGGGCGTCAGCGGCTCCCGTGCCGGTACGGAAACAGGCGAGGTACTGGTGGCGCTGGAAAGCGATCTGACGGAGCGCATTGCATCCGAAAATGCCGATATCACCCTGGGCGACAGTTTTGAAGTCGGGCTGCCGATCGTTGCCGCGGACGGCGAGGATAAAACGCTCGATGACCTGCGCTTTACCGTGAAAAATACCGATCTGGCCGCCGTTCGGCACATTGCGCTGCCTGAAAAAACCGTGCTGGCCGATGGCACCGAAATTGCCGTGACGGACTTTATGATTTCGCCCATCCGCGTGTATGTTCAGGTTACCGTTACCCTGCCTGCGGGAACAAGTGACCGGGAAATCGATGAACGCGTTATCGACTTTGAGAATACCGCCTTTGAACTGGAAGAGTGCGACAGCAGCCGCGGCGTTATCAACGCACCTGATCAGGAGTTCGTTATTAACGAAGACGGCACGGGCTATGTGGCCTATCATCTGCCCGAAGGTGAGCGCGCAGTGCTGCGCTACGATTATGCGCTTGCTACCAGCGACAGCTACCCCGAAGTTTTCAAGCTGGTGATTGACGGCACCGAAATCAGCGTTCCGAACGTCGATGCCGAATAAACCATAAAGTGCACAAAACACCGTGCTTCCGCCAAACGGAGGCACGGTGTTTTAATGCTGCAGGCGGGAAATTACTCCTCTGCGGGGACGGCTTCCACCGTGACGCTTTGATCCTGCATTTCCTTTTCGGCGATGAGGTCTTCAATGGTTTCCTTGGTGCGCATCAGATCCTCCACCGACATGGTTTCAAAGCCTGCGGCGGGAGACTTGACCTTTACGCCGTGACGGCGCAGAAAATCGTCCACCTTGTCCTCATTGTGTTTGTAGGCGCAGAAACCCACTACGCTTACGCCCACCCCGATCAGGATACCCTTGACCAACGGATTGTTGCCAAACATTGCTTTTTCCTCCTTAAAATATGGATTGCTGAATCATTTTACGCCTTATCAGCCATCATTTCCACGCCCTGACGGAAGATACTGCCGGCAAAGGCAAGCTCACTTTCATTCCCCGCCATGGGGGTCAGGGTGATCATGCCGCCCGAGCGGCGGATCAGATAAGGCTGTTCACGCGGCGCACGGGGGATCAGATGACGGCCGAAGGTGATAATCCACGCCAGCAGGCTGGCACGCACGGCGCCGGGCTTGCCAACGGAATTGATAAGGTAAACAACGGACATGACCTCGGGATCAAAGCTTCCGCGTACATGCAGTTCCTGATACCCATGCTCCACCACGGCGGCCAGGGTGGCGCCAGTGGACAGCCAGCGGGTGAACGATGTCAGCGGAGATCCGACCATGGAAAGTGCCCCGTCCAACCCGATGCACAGCAGCGCAAGATAGCTGCTCGGAGCCATGGAAAAGCCTTCCTCTTCACAATGCTTGATGTGCAGGAGGGCTGCCTTTGCCTGAGCGGCATAAACCGCGCCGATCCGAATCAGCAGCTGCTTTTCGGTAATGACATCGGGATCGTACTCACACAGCAGGGTGCGGATGCGCGCATTATAGCGGCATGAACGAATTCCCGGAATCAGATGAAGCGGTGCGTCCGAGCGAAGCGGCCGTTCCAGCTGCATACGCACACGGCCGCGAATGGCGGAAAGCACTTCTATGTGGATTGCGCCCTGTTCGTTATGCATTACATTCCCCTTTCTCCGGGCTTCATGAACATCAGCCGCAGGGAATTGGCAACCACCAAGATGGTGGAGGCATTATGCAGCAATGCACTCATCATTACCGATATTCCGCTGGCGGCACCCAAAATCAGCCCGACGGAATTGATGGCGATCACCAAGGCGAAGTTTTGATGTACAATGCGCATGGTTGCACGCGCCAGCTGCCGCAGGGCCGGAATGACCATCGGATCATCGCGGTTGATGATGACATCGCTGGTCTCCATGGCAATATCCGTGGACTTGCTGCCCATGGAAATGCCGACATCCGCATAGGCAAGGGCGGGCGCATCGTTAATGCCGTCACCCACCATTACTACGCCGTTGCCCTGCACCTGCAGCTTCAGAACAACTTCTGCCTTTTGTTCCGGCAAAAGCTGCGCGCGGTAGCCGTCTGCACCCACCTGTTCGGCCACGGTCCGCGCCTGCGCTTCCAAGTCGCCGGTCAGAAGCTCGATATCTCCCACGCCGTCATAGCGCAGGCTGTTGATGGCGCGGCGGACATTTTCACGCGGGCTGTCCATGGCATAGAGCACGGCAACAATTTGCTTGTCAATTCCCACATAGTTGGGGATGGCGCCGGTATCGGCAGGCAGGGGAGATGCGGCGGCAATACCATTTTCACGCATATATTTGAGGTTGCCTACACGCACGGTTTTGCCGCCGACGGTTGTAAGCGTGCCGCGGGAAACCTCAGTCACAACATCGCCGTGCGGAAGTACCTGCGCCCCCAGCAGACGGCCGTAGCGCATAATGGCATCAGCCAAAGGATGCGTGCTGGTCTCTTCTGCGGCCATGGCGTAGGAAAGCACTTCCTGCTCGGACATGGCGGAATCCAGTGTGGCCATGGATACAATGCGTGGCTTTCCCTCCGTAATGGTGCCGGTTTTGTCCAGCAGCACGGTGTTGGCACTGCTCATTTGCTCAATGAACGTGCCGCCCTTGATCAGCACACCCTGCTTGACTGCGGTATTGATGGCAGCCGAGAAAGCTGTGGCTGTGGAGAGCTTGATGCCGCAGGAATAGTCAATCACCAGCATTTTCAATGCCTTCTGCGGATTTCGCGTTACCAGCCATACCGACAGACACAAAAGAAAATTCAGCGGCACCAAATAGTTGGAAAATTTATCCGCATAACGCTGAATCGGCGCTTTTTTAAGCTCGCTGGCTTCCACCATGCCGACAATGCGGGAAATAACCGTCTGGTCGCCTACCTTGGCGGCCTGCACGTGGATGCTGCCGCTTTTTACGACGGTGCCTGCGAAAACCTCATCGCCCGAGCGTTTTTCAACCGGGACAAACTCACCCGTGATGGGGCTTTGATCCACCACGGCGGCGCCGTATACCACACGGCCGTCTACCGAGATCTTTTCACCGGTGTGCACGGCAACAGTGTCGCCCGCACTGATTTGGTTGATGGGCTGACGCGAAAGCTGACCATCCGGAAGCACCTTCCATGCTTCGCCTTCATCGGCAGAAAGCATTTTTTTGATGGAAGAACGTGTACGCTCGATCGTGTAGGAGGTCATCAGCTCTGCCATATCGGAGAGCGCCAAAATCATCAGTGCCGAATGGGCATTTCCCAGCATCAGGCTTGCCACAATGGAGGTTACCGTCAGAAAATCGGCATTTGGGCGCAGATCATGCCGCAAGCCTTCCCATGCACCCTTTGCCATGGGAATAGAAAGGCTGAGGCTTGCCAGTGCTTCCAAAGAGGTGAAATTGGCCAGTGCCCCGCCGAGAAGCGGCGCGGTAAACAATGTGTTTCCCAGCGTCAGCGCCCCCGCGTTGATGGCAAGACGCTTCACCAACCGCGAGGTTGTCATGGGCGCCTCCGCAGGCTCCTCTCCTTTTTCTGCATGTCGGGCACGCATGGCGGACATGTTGTGCCGTGCCAGTACCAGATCTGTCTGACCGGCCAAGTCGCCTGAATCCAGCATGCCGTGGTTATATTGCAGCAGGATACTTCCCGTGCAGGGGGTAATCCGTACCAGACGGACCCCTGGAATGCGCGCCAGCTCTCCTGCGATATCACGACTTTCGTCCTTCAGATACTGCAAGCCTTCTGCCGACAGCCGCAGCCGTCCGGGCAGACTGTGCACGACGCGGGACTTCATAAAATCTTCCGTGTTTTCCTTTTTTAACATTGTTTAGCCTTCTTTTTGCTGCGGAAGCCGCAGAATCAGACGATTGCGGATCATCTCCCGTAAATCCGCTTCTGCGGTGTTTTGCCAGATGTCCTCACCGGAAATGCGGATGCCTTCATCCACCACAATATCAACCCAGCGCAGGATGGCACGTGTGTTGGTGATATCCGCATCATAGCGGATCAACACGGTGCCGATGCGCGCGTTGACATCTGCCCCCGATACGCCGGGCAGAAGCTGCAGTATATCGCTGATATAATGCAGATACGGCACGGCTTCCTTGGGAAGCAGACTGTATTTGCCGAAACAGAGACGCAGACGGCCGGGAAGATCGCAGGTTACACGGGGCTTCAGACAAAGACGCAGAAAGCTTTCTTCCAGTTTATTCATTGCCCTGCACCCCAAACAGACGGGCTGCCCACCAAAGCAGCGTCATCGCGCCGGGCACTGCCCAGCCGTTTTGCAGCTTGCTGCGCAGTGCCGCAACCGTCAGGGCGCCGCCGGCCAGCGTTTTGGCATCCAGCACACCGCCCGTTGCATCTAAAATGCCCTGATTTACGGCCTGCGCAAGAAGATGCATCCCTTCGCGCAGCTTTCCGGATGCATGGGCATGAAGCTGCGGATCCAGGTTCATCAATTTCAGCGCGGCACCGAATACAACAGGTGCCTGCACCTGAGATTCATCATAGCGGATCAGTACGCTGCCTGTGACCGGCTGTATCGCAACCTGATGCACAGCCCCCGTACCTTCCAGCTGCGTCTTCATTTGTGAGGCCAGTTCCGGCTGACAGGAGACAGCGGGAATGTACAGCCTCATGCGTCCGGGCAGGCTGGAGCGAACCTCCGCCACACCACGGAAGGAAGGAAGTTTCATGATATTGTGCGGCTGACCCTTGGGCAGCGCTGCCGCGGCCCCTGCGGCAAGCACAATCCACCATACGCTGTTCATTCAAAAATTCCTCCGGGAAGAATGTATCGTAAACAAGGTGAGAACCATCTCACCGCCTCATATTTTACCACATTGGATTGCTTTGTCAAGAAAATGAACCACCGGCTGAACGAATCGGCCGGTGGTTTTGAGTTGCAGATTTATTGACTCAGCAGCACCTGCAAGGCAGCGAGATGATTGATAAGCAATGTACGCGTTTCCAGAACGGATGTGGTGTTGGTTTGAATGATGCTGAAATAAGTGTCCAGATCGCTGTACAGTGCATCCAGCGCTTCTTCCGGAATGATGCGCCCTTCCTCACCATCCAATGCGACGGCCACGGCATTGAGCTGATCCATTGCGTGCACCGATTGGCGGATCTGGGACAGGCGCGATGCAGTGTCGGACTGAACGGAGCTGGGCAGCTTGTCAGCCAGAGTCTTGGCACTGGTGCAGCTGGAACGGATACGCTGAGAAAGCTGCTGCTGTGTGGCAATGCGGTAGCTGTGCTCCTTGGAATAGGCGATACCGAGATAGATGCAGGCGATAATCGAAAGTGCCAACAAAACAGCCCCGATACGGGCGCGCACCCGAGAATTTGTCAAATTTTGGTGCATTTGCTGGGAATAATGGTACATTTTGACCTCCTTTTTCCCACGAAAAATGGGATCACGTGTATAGTATACCACAGCATGCGCTTTTCGTAAAGCAAAGGGCAAAAGAAGGCGGCTCTGCTTATTCCTCGGGCTGAAAATCCCCGATATATTTGTCATTTACGCTCCATTTTTCGGGGCGTTCGCCGTCCAGATCGTAAAAAATGCGGGTAAGCTCCAGCCCGCTGGCAGGTGCCGTAACGCCAAGCACCAGCCTGTTTTGGGTGGCAAGTGCCTCATCCAGCGCATCGGGGCTGAGACGGTTCTGCCCGATGGCAATCAGTGTGCCGGCCAGAATGCGCACCATGTTGTAAAGGAAGGCACTGCCCGATACGACCAGCGTTACATCATCGCCGTCACGGGTGATGCTGATATCATAAAGCGTGCGGATGGTGGATTTTGCCGTGCCGCCCGATGCCTGAAAGGCCCCGAAATCATGGGTTCCGAGCAGCCGAAGCGCTGCGGACTGCATCTTTTCTTCATCCACGGGCACGGGAACATGCGTGGTCCAGTTGCGGCGGATGGCGCTGGCATGCCGTGCATTGTGGATGCGATAGGTGTAGATTTTGCCGCGGCAGGAAAAACGGGCATGCAGCCATTCGGGCACTGCCCGCGCGGCTGTGACG
>CAVFPH010000037.1:0-20482 GCA_963624325.1 bacterium | reverse complement strand
TATTATACGAACGCATGTTCGCATTGTCAAGGGGTAAGGAAAAAGTTTACAATTGAAAAACCGCCGCAGCAATCTGCTTCGGCGGTGAAAGATATTCTGTTTTGTCAGGCGTTCTTGGGGTCGATTTCTCCGGCGGCCTGAAGGGCTTTCTTGGTCATGAACGGGCCGACCAGCTCATAAATCAGGGTGGCGCACAGCACAACCGCGCGAATCTGAGAGCCGTACTGCGGCAGCTGCGCAATCACCAGCTGCGCCATACCGATGGCCACGCCGGCCTGCGGCAGCAGGGTAATGCCCAGGTACTTGCGGATGTTGTCATCCGCATGCGTAACCAGAGAGCCGATATAGGCACCGAAATACTTGCCCAGGGAACGCGTGATCATGTAGACAACGCCCAGAAGGCCTACCGTCGGGATGACGGACAGCTCCAGTTCAGCGCCCGATACCACAAAGAACAGCAGCAGTACCGGCGGCGTCCAGCGATCGCACAGCTCCATGACCGTATCGGTATCCGCACCGATGTTGCAGTATACGGCACCGATCATCATGCACAGCAGCAGGGAGCTCAGGTTCATTAGATCGGCCAGTGCGATGCCCAGCAGCACGGCCGTCAGGCACAGCATCAGGCGATTGGCACGGGAATGGAACAGGCGGATGCCCACCGCCAGCAGCAGGCCGATTGCCCCGCCGATGCCCAGGGACAGGACGATTTCGACAATGGGGTCGACCAGCATGTTTTTGATGGTCAGGGCACTGCCGTTGGCAAAGGTGCGCGCCAGAGCCAGTGAAATGGCGAATACGACCAGACCCACGGCGTCATCCATGGCAACAACGGGCAGCAGGGTGGAGGTAAGGGGGCCCTTGGCACGGTACTGCCTTACCACCATCAGCGTTGCGGCGGGGGCGGTTGCGGCGGCAATGGCGCCAAGCGTCAAGGCTTCCGCGGCAGGGAAGCCGCAAAGCAGAAGGGCGGCATCCACCAGCAGAACGGCCGTCATGGCCTGGAAAATCGTGATGGTGATGACCCTGCTGCCCAGCATTTTCATGCTGGAAAGCTTGAATTCACCGCCGATGGAGAATGCGATAAAGCCCAGAGCCACGGTGGAGATGATGTCCATGGAGCTGAGTACCGAGGAGGGAATCAGCCCCAGGCAGCTGGGACCGATCAGCAGCCCTGCCACCAGATAGGCGGTTACGTTGGGCAGGTGCACCAGCTTGGCAAGGCGGGTAAAGAGCAGTCCCACCAGCATTGCCATCGCTAAGCTAAGCAGCAGCGTCATATTCAGCGCCTCGATTCCCGGGTATCCGTCAGCTCCGCATCATCGATGGGAACGGTAAAGAGCACGCCGTGATTTGCCTCGGTCAGGTTGCCCGCAACCGCATGAATGATGCGCTTGGCCAGGGCTACCTGGTCATCCTGCAGGGCAGCAAAGATCATCTTGCCGTTTTGCTGGGTGGGGTTCAGGAATGCGCGCAGAGAGCCGAAAATCGGTGGCGGCTCGCTGGAGGTTTCGGAAATGGCACGCAGCATGCCTTCGCAGTCCACGACGGTTGCACCGCCGATTTGCTGCTCCAGCATGGAGGCCAGGATCGGATAGACGTGCTGCGTATTGTTGGTGATGTAAATCAGCAGTTTCATCTTGCATTGCCTCCCTTTCTTCTTAAAAGAACGGCAGGAATTATACTCCTTTGCCCGGATTATGTAAAGCCTTTTTGAGAGATTTTCTCGGGAAATATGCGCATTTTTGCGCAAAAAAGCGCCCGCAGCGGCAGGGTGCGCAAACACCCCGAACCGCCGCGGGCCATTGTATTCAGGTGATCAAAGTTTTGTCTTTAAGCACCATGCCCATGCGCAGGCATGTTCTGTTATTCCACAAAACCGTAGGCAGTCAGCTGCTCGGTAGCCGCTTCCATGTAGGCATCAAAGTCATACAGGTCACGCAGTTCCTGGATGAACTTGTCATACTCTTCCTGGCTCAGCTCACGGTCGCCATAGATGAAGTTGAGCATCTGCTCCTTCACATAGGCTTCCATGTCGGACAGGAACATTTCTTCGGGCTCACGCACCAGGGAGTTGTACACCTTGATGCGGCCGGCGGACATGGTGGCTTCGAATACTTCCTTGGCTTCGGGGAACTTCACATTCAGATACTCGGCTTCCTTGCGGCTGAAGAGCTGATAGGCAGCGATGTAGTTGGCGGCGGTCGCGTTTTCGGTCATCACGATGTTGCCGTTCTCATCATACTTCCAGTGCACGTTTTCCAGGCCGTAGAATACCAGCTTGGAGCCTTCGTCGGAGATGATGTAGTCGATCAGCTTGAACATCGCCTGCAGTTTTTCTTCGGAGATATCAGCGCTGACGGCCATAACAGTGCCGGTGGTATTCAGGTCATTGGTGAACATGACATCTTCCGCGCCGACTTCGGACTTGAGGGTGGTGAAGAAAGAGGTGACGGCGTTGGGGTTGATGGAGTGGATCTGCTCCTGGCCATAGGTCTTCCAGATGCCGGGCCAAGTGCAGGCATCCATGCCGACGGTGCCGGCTCTGAACTTATCGGTACCGGTAACGGTAACGCAGTCCGGATCGATCAGCTTGTCGTCAACAAACTTCTTGCACCACTGCAGGCCTTCCACCATGCCGGGCTGCAGCAGGGTGTTGGTGACCTTGCCGTCACGGATGATGATCTGATTGGTCAGCACGGTATCAAAGGATCCCATGATTACATTGAACGCCACCAGACCCTTGGTCGCGGTCAGGCCGACGGTATCGTCCAGGCCGTTTCCGTCGGGGTCATTGTAGGTGAAGGCATAGGCTACATCATAGAGTTCCTGCAGGGTGGTGGGCATCTGCAGTCCCAGCGCATCCAGCCAGTCCTGACGGATGGTAACGCAGAGCTGGCTCTTGGAGCCATCGTAGAGCTGGGGCAGGGCGAACAGCTTGCCGTCCACATAGCAGGCAGCCATTTCAGTGCTGCCAAGCCATGCCTTGTAGTTGGCCAGCTCGTTATCCAGATAGGGGGTCAGATCCAGGATGGTATCCATGCGGGCCCAGCTGACCATATGATCCACGTCGGTCTTGATCATGTCGGGGGTGTTGCCGCCGGCCATGCGGGCGTTGATGGCGGTGTAGTAGTCATCCACCAGGACCAGCTTCATGGAGATGCCGGTGTCTTCCAGGATCTTCTGGTAGACAAAGTCGTCTTCCTCGTTGGCAGGATGACCGTTGTTCAGGGAGCTGACGGCGATTTCGATCTCGATGGGTTCGTCTGCGCCGGCAGATACCATGCACAGGGAGAGCGCCATCATCGCTACGAGCAGCAGAGAGATGAGTCTTTTCATGTTTGTTTCTCCTTTTTTTATTTTTAATATGCATCCGCATATTTGGGAGTGAAGGAAGGATCATCACAAAAGCAGCGGCTTTATCCCTTGACCGCGCCGGCCAGGGTACCCTTGACAAAGTACTTTTGGATGAAGGGGTAGATAATCACAATGGGGGCTGTTGCAATGCACACGGCGGCCATGCGCAGGGTTTCGGGCGGGATATCATCATCAACGTTCAAATCGCCCGTGCTGGCGCTGTTGATCATGCGGCGCAGGATGACCTGCAGGGGCATCAAATCCGTATCCTGAATGTAGAGAATGGCGGCGGTATACACGTTCCAGTGCGCTACGGCGTAATACAGGCTGATGGTGGCCACGATGGGCAGGGACAGGGGCAGCACGATGCTGAAGAGCACCCTGAATTCCCCCGCGCCGTCAATGCGCGCCGACTCAAACAGGTCGTTTGGCAGCCCTTCAAAGAAGGCCTTCATGATAATGAAATTGTGCACCGTCACAAGGCCCGGCAGGATCAGCGCCCACAGGGTGTTCAGGATCCCCGTGGCCTTGACAATCAGGTAGGTGGGGATGGTGCCCGCGCTGAAAATCATGGTAAACACGATGAGCTTTACAATCGCCTTGCGGCCGGGCAGATAGCTGCGGCTGAGCGGATAAGCCAGCATCAGGGTAACAATCAAGTTTGCCGTCGTGCCCACAACGGTAATGAACGCGGAAACCTTCAACGCGTTTATCAGTGTGGGATCTTTGATCATCTGCTTATAGGCGCTGAAGGTAATGCTGTGCGGAATCAGGGAGAATCCGCCGTTGCGCAGCATTTCTTCCATAGGCGTGAGCGAATAGCTGATGACATAGAGGATCGGAAGGAGACAAACAACGCCGACCAAGGTGATGATGAAGAGCACCAGGATCTCAAAGGCGATATCATTTTTTGTTTTTACCATAGCGAGCTATCCCACTTTCTGGCCAGCGCGTTGGTGCCAAGCACCAAACCGCAGCTCAGCACGGATTTCATCAGGCCGACAGCGGTTGTCAGGCTGTACTGCGCTTTGCCCAGACCCTGCGTGTACACCCATGTATCGATAATCTCGGCGGAAGAGCGCACGCGGTCGTTCAGGAACACATATACCTGGCCAAAGCCGCCGTCCAGGATGTTGCCTACCTTGGTAATCAGCAGCACCACAAAGATGCGTGCCAGGTTCGGAAGCGTAATGTACCAGATCTGGCGGAAGCGCCCGCAGCCATCGATGGTCGCAGCCTCATACATGCTGGTATCAATGCCTGCGATGGCCGCAAGATAAATGATGGAGCTCCAGCCGATGCTTGCCCACAGGCTGGATCCGACCAGCACGCCGCGGATGTACTTGCTGCTGGTCAGGAAGGGAACGGTATTCCAGCCCAATTTTTTGAAGATATTGTTGACCGCGCCCGAGGTTTCCCCCAGCATGGTGGCGCAGATGCCGTAGATGATAACCCAGCTGAGGAAGTGCGGCAGATAGCTGACCGTCTGGATCACGCGGGAATAGCGCTTAAAGGAGCACTCACTGATGGCCAGGGCGAAGATCAGCGGCGGCAGCATGTGCACCACAATCTTGGAAAGGCTCAGGATCAAGGTATTTTCGATAATCTGCCTGGCCTGCGGCGTTTTGAAAAAGCGCTGGAACCAGTACAGCAGCGGTTTGCCCGTTTCCGTCAGCCAAGGGCTGTCGGTAATGCCCTTTTTCAGGTTAAAGTTTTTGAAGGCAATCTGGATGCCGTACATGGGAGCATACCGATACACCAGGAAAAACAGCATGCCCGGGATGATCATTACGTAGAGCGGCCAGTATTGGCGTATCGCGCGCCAGAAGCGGCGTGAAAGCGGCAGTTTCCTATACTGCGGCTCAAAGGGTTGTGTCGTCACCGCCGAAACCTCCTATCGTCTGAAGAATGAATGAGCATTATTTTTGAGTGCTGTACGCACGAACCTCAAACACCGCGGCATCGGGCGCGCCGTTTGTTGCCAGGCAGCGCAGCCGTGCCTGATCGCACAGGGCGGTGTCGAATTTGAGCACATTCAGGCGCTGATGGTTGTCGCGGACGGAAATCGTCTTGACCACCTTGCCATCGCGCAGCAGCTCCACATCATAATCGCGGATCAGCTCGGCAGGCACGCCCGCGCGCTGCTGAGCCTGACGGTTGGGGCACATGGTAACGCGGATGGGATACTTAAAGTCGGAATGGAATACAAACCTCAGCTCGCTTACCTTCTTTTCGCCGTCAAACGTCATGGTCAGCACTTCGCCGTCCGGAGCCATGCCGTCGGACTGCCAGCCGTTAAAGTCCGCGCCGATTTTGCGGGATACGCCGTTGACGACATCCTGCGGCTTGGTGCCTGCCTTGCAGGAAGACGCCGTGAAGGAGGCCGTGCGGGCCAGATCATCCGCATCCGCATTGGCAAAGCCGGG
This sequence comes from bacterium, assembly GCA_963624325.1. Classification (GTDB taxonomy): domain Bacteria; phylum Bacillota; class Clostridia; order Christensenellales; family Aristaeellaceae; genus SFMI01. Next base: position 14,699 of record CAVFPH010000037.1, on the reverse strand, counting down.
CAGGTAGCCGCCGTCACGCAGGATATCCTGCTGCACTTCGCCCACAAACGGGGCAAGCTCACGGGGCAGGCAATGGTGTTCCACGCACCGCGCGGCCGCCAGACCTACCGCCTCGCCGCCGATGGCGCAGCAGCCGATAATGCGGGTGGAGGCCAGCCCCATGCGGCTGGTGCTGATATCGCGGCCCGCCATGAACAGGTTATCGATGTTGCGGGAATAGTAGCTGCGGTACGGGATGGTGTATACACCCTCGTAGAAATTGCAGTCGGAGGGCAGCTTGTTCTCATCCAGCAGGCCGTGGGGCGCGTGCATATCCACGCACCAGCCGCCGTAGCACACCGCATCGTCAAAGCGGCGATGCGTCAAAATATCGTTTTCATTCAGCAGATAATCGCCTTCCAGACGGCGGCTTTCGCGCATGCCGGGCAGTGCGCCCACCCAGTCAAGCGCGTAATTCTCGGCATGGTGCTGATGCAGGCCTTCATTGTTGTTTTTGATATGATCCCAGATGCCGTAGGCATAAGCCATCAAGTCATCGCGGATCTTTTCATAATCGGGGATGATATCATCGCCGTCACCCATCAGCTCGCACCACCAGTAGCCGTAGTCAATGGCGGCGCTGCTGGTCATGGAGGTGCGCTTGTACTCCTCGGGGTTGGGAGAATCGCTTACATCAATGTGATCCCGCATCTCCACGCAGTGAATGCGCTTGGCCAGCTGCTTTTCGGTCAGGTGCTTGGCAAAGGCCGGGGCGGTAAAGGAAACGGGATGACCCATGTTTACCGCGCGCATCAGGATGGTATTGCCCATGCGCTCGTTGTTTGCCTTTTCGGGCGCGTGCGGCTCATGGAATTCGCTGTGCGGCTCACTGCCTGCGCGGAAGGCCGCGCCTGCGTAGTAGCCCAGGGTGCCGTTGCCCGTCGCATCCACAAACAGCGGCGCGGTCAGGCGGAAGCGCATCTCGGTGGTTTCCTGAACGCAATCAATGGCGGTAATGCGGCTGCCTTCGGTTTCACAGTCGTACATCACGGTGTTATGGTACAGCGTCAGATGGTCCTGTTTTTGGGTAGCCTCAAAGAGGATCATATCCCAAATCGAATAGCTGAAATTATCGTTGCGCGCCTTGTTTTCCAGCATCAGCTCATAGAGGATGCCGCCCTCGGCATAATCGGGCTGCTTCAGGCTTTGATCGGCACCCGAAATATGAATTCTGATTTCGCTGGAGGCATTGCCGCCCAGCACCGGGCGGGCATTGATCAGGGCGGTGTTTACGCCCTTTCGCGCGCAGGCCAGGGCAGCGCAGACGCCTGACATGCCGCCGCCCACCACAATGACATCGTAGCTTGCTTCCTTAAAACGCTCGGCAATCCTTTTCATGCTGCATTCCCCTCTTTTTTCAGCGATAGAGCGACAGCAGGTATTCGCCTACCTCATAGCAGTAGTGTGCGGTGATATCACGCAAGGCTTCGGGCATATTGGAGTTATTGCGGATTTCGTAAATCAGATCCGCCTCGCACCCGCTGTCATGCAGGGTATGCATCACCTGTTCCCAGGGAACATTGCCTTCAAAGGGCAGCAGATGCAAATCGTCCTTGCCCAGGTTATCATCAATGTGCAGAGCCTTGATGCGGCTGCCCAGCTTCGCGATGGGCTTGAGCTGATCGCGGTACATGCGGTTGGCATGGCCGACATCCCAGCACGCGCCGATCAGGTCGGACCGGAAGGAATCCAAAATGGCAATCAGATCCTCTGCCGTGGAGCCGAAGCGGCGCCGATCGCCGTCAAACATGTTTTCAAAGGCAAGGCCTACGCCCAGCTTGGCAGCCAGATCGGCTTCCCGCGCGAACATTTTCTGATTGTAGCGCACCTGTGCCTCGATATCATTGATATCGGCATTCGCGTCCATCACCGGGTGAATCACAGCCCATTGGGCCCCCAGCATCGCGGTAATTTCAATGGCGCGCAGCGACATTTCGGCAAAAAACGCTTCATCCTCCGCCGTGGCAAACGTACCTTCGCGGCCGCGGCGATAGGGCGGATGGGACTGGGAAAAAACGCAGCCGAGGCGCTCAGCCTCATTGCGGATCTCATCCACCTGATTTTTCCAGTCATCCAGATGCAGGGTGGTTTGGCGGCGGTTCAGTGCGCACAGGTTCATATCCAGCACGGTAAAACCCGCTTTGCGGCAGCGCTGAATGGATTCAATATAGCCGAAATACTCGGCACACTCTCTCCGATCCCGAAACAGGGAAGTCATCGTTCCAAGACGCATGGTGCACTTATCTCACTTTCACTTAACTGTGCGCGCGGTTTCTGCCGTCTTTACGCGTGTATCCATAAAAAAGAAAAAGCAATCCATACAACGCTGTTCGGAAAGCCATCGCTCACGTCACCTGTATGCTATCATAATTCAGAACGCTTTTCAACTTTTTGAGCAAATTTGAAAAAAAAAAAAAGAATCGTCAACTTTTATTCAGTTTTGCGCACACAGATGAGCAAGATTGAACATGCAAATATCCACTTTGAGATATTCTGATTTATACATCTTTCCATCGCAAATATCATGTCGAAATGGTCAGCGGCAAAAGAAGAGCCTCGCCTTCTGCCCAAAGGCATCCGGGCAAAGCTGCGTGCTCATGATCGATTGTTTTCGGGCATAAAAATACTGCCGGTTGAATTTCATTTTCAAGCGGCAGATCGTTTGCTTTTCAGCTGAGCGTAATTTGCGGCAATCTTGCGGCAAAGCGTTTTTTTGCCTGTTCCGTTACCTGACGGTATTCCGAGGCATAATCAGGATCCTGCCGCATCTCCCGCATGCATTGCTGGGTTTCCGCAAGCAAGCGCCCGTCTGCGGCAAGGGCGGACAGGTAGCCCGCGCCGTGCTGCGCCGTGCCGAGAAATTCACCCGGGCCGCGAAGCTCCAGATCCTTCTTGGCGATGAGGAATCCGTCATTCGTGGCGCAAAGGGTGGTCAGGCGCTCGTTGGGCTCGGCCATCAGGAAGCACCAGCTCTCCTGCGTGCCGCGCCCCACCCGTCCGCGCAGCTGATGAAGCTGCGAAAGGCCGAAACGATCGGCATTTTCGATAACCATCACGGTGGCGGAGGGTACATTGACCCCCACTTCAATCACAGTAGTAGCCACCAGCACATCCATTTCTCCGGCGGCAAAGGCAGCCAGTGTGCGTTCCTTTTCGGCCGGGTCCTGGGCACCGTAGGTCAGGCCGAGCCGAAGGCCGGACAGGGCGCCGTTGCACAATTCCGCATAGGTATCCTGTGCGCTGCGGACGGGCAGCAGATCGCTCTCCTCCACCAGCGGGCAGACAATGTAGCATTGATGCCCCTGCTTGGCCTGCTCGATGATAAACCGATACAGTCCCTCCCGTTTGGATTCGGGCACAATGCGCGTGCGGACGGGAGTGCGCCCGGGCGGCAGCTCATCCACAACGGAAAGATCCAGATCGCCATACAGGATCAGGGCAAGGGAACGTGGGATGGGCGTGGCGGACATGACCAGAACATGCGGCTCCAGCGCATCGCCGCCCTTTTGCGAAAGTAGCCGGCGCTGACGAACCCCGAAGCGGTGCTGCTCGTCCGTGATTGCAAGGGCAAGGTTTCGATAGGTAATCCCCTCGGACAGCAGGGCATGCGTGCCGATGACGCATTGCCATTCTCCATCCGCAATGGCTGCCTGCGCGGCACGGCGCTCGGCAGCCTTCATCCCGCCAAGCAGCAGTCCGCAGCGGATGCCGAGCGGAGAGAGCGTCTTTTGCGCGCTCTCATAATGCTGACGCGCCAAAATTTCGGTGGGCGCCATCAGCGCAGCCTGATACCCCGCCCGGGCGCAGCCGTACATGGCGGCAAAGGCAATGGCGGTTTTTCCGCAGCCGACATCCCCCTGCACCATGCGGCGCATGGCCGTGGCGGAAGCCATATCCGCGCGGATTTCCTCAAAAACGCGTTTTTGCGCCTGCGTCGGGGCAAAAGAAAGGCTGTTCCAGTAATCGTCCGCATCGTCAAAGCGGATGGGTGCAGACTTGCCCGGCGCGCTTCGCAGGGCAGACAGTGCCGCCTGATACATCAGCAGTTCCTCAAAGGAAATCCGCCGCCTGGCAATGTCAAGGCTTTCGCGGCTGTCGGGGGCATGCAGCTGACGCAGGGCAAAATTGCGCTCGCACAGGCGGTAGCGCATCCGCAGGGATTCGGGCAATGTTTCGGGGCAGCAGGCATCCAGCTGGGACATTGCCTGCGCAATCAGCTTGATCAGCAAGCGCTGAGGAATGCCCGGAATGTTCGGGTATTGCGGCAGCAGTGCCTCTTTTTCTTCAATGGACGGATTGTACAGGGTGATGCGGCCCGATTTGTCGCAGGCCGGCTGGCCGTAGAGCAGCAGCTCATTTTCGCTGGACAGCTGATCGCGTATCCACGGCTGATTGAACCAGACAAGCGGAATTGTCCCGGAGGCATCCCTCAATACCGCCGTCACGCGCGCCTTTCCCTGAAAATAGACCAGCTTGGGTGCGCTCTTCATGTATCCGCGTACGGAAGCGGGTGTCCCTGCCGTAAGCTGAGAAACGGGGGTAATAACGGATGTATCGCGGTAGTTTTTCGGAAGCAGGCAAAGCAGATCGGACAGCGTATCGATCCCCGCCTGATGCAAAGCATCAATGCGGGTCTTGCCCACTCCCTTTAATTCCCGCAGCTGCATGGTGCGCCTCCTTCCGCGTGGTCTGCAGAATAAAAGGGCTATCAGTCAATGTGATAGCCCCCAAGCATCAAACCGGATTTTACTCAACAGACAAAAGATAATAGTACAGCGGCTGACCGCCCATATGGACTTCCACATCGCATTCGGGATACTGGGCGGAAAGTTCTTCACCAAGCGCCTCGGCATCCTCTTTCTTGGTATCCGCGCCGTAGTAAATGGTAATCAGGCTGTCTTCATCCGTTACCAGATCCTTCATCAGGCTGACCGCGATATCGTGTATGCTCTCGCCGCGTACGGAAACCTTGCCGTTCTGCAGGCCGATGATATCCCCCTCGCTGATGTGCATATCGGCAAAATCGCTGTCACGGACAGCATAGGTGATCATGCCGGTGCGCACGCGCTGCGCAGCCTCATCCATGGCGGCCGCATTTTCATCGGCCGAAAGCTCGGGCTGGAAGGAAACCACCGCCGAAATGCCCATGGCAACATTCTTGGTGGGCAGGACGATGACGTGCTTGTCGGACAGCTCCGCCGCCTGCTGGGCAGCCAAGATGACGTTGCCGTTGTTTGGCAGGACAAAGATATTCTTGGCATTGATGCTGTCAATGGCGTTTTGGATATCCTCAATGGCGGGGTTCATCGTCTGTCCGCCTTCCACCACAACATCCACGCCCAGATCCTTAAAGATGCCCACAATGCCGGCGCCCTGCGCCACCGAAACCATGCCGTATTCCTTGGGCGGGTTCTCGCGGGCCTTCTGCGCCTGCTTTTGGCGATGCTGCTCCACCATGTTTTCGATGATGAAATCGCTCAGTTCGCCCAGCTGAAGGCCGTATTGAAGCGCCTTGCCGGGATCATTGGTATGCACATGGACTTTAATCAGCGAAAGATCGCCCACCACCAGCACACAGTCGCCGATGCGGTTCAGATGGCGGCGGAAGGTGGCAATATCGCTCGGCTTGGCATCCATGCGGATGTGCTGAATCAGGAACTGCGTGCAGTAGGTATACTTGCTGTCGATATCGTGGTCATCCACAAATTCCGCTGCGGGAGCGGTGGTATCAACGGGAGACAGGTCAATATGCTCCCCGCCCAGGGCCGCGGCATAGCCCGAATAGATGCACAGCAAACCGCGTCCGCCCGCGTCCACAACGCCGGCCTGTTTAAGTGCCGGCAGCATATCGGTGGTAAGCTTCAGGATATTTTCGCCGCTGGTCAGGATTACGCGCATCAGGGCATCGTAATCATCGGGGGCGGCCTGCGCCTGCTTTGCCGCTTCCTCGGCAATCACGCGGGCTACGGTCAGGATGGTGCCTTCCTTCGGGCGCATAACGGCCTTGTAGGCAACCTCCGCGCCCATTTGCAGGGCCTGTGCAAACTGCACCGGGGTGATTTTGTCCACCCCCTCCAGCGCGCGGGAAAAGCCGCGGAAGAGCTGGGAGAGGATGACGCCGCTGTTGCCGCGTGCGCCGCGAAGGGCACCCTTGGCCAGGGCCGCCGCAGCCTCGCCCGCATTGGTATACTCCTTGCTGCTGATTTCACGGGACGCGCTCATCATGGTAAGGGACATATTGGTGCCCGTATCGCCGTCCGGTACGGGGAAAACATTCAGGGCATCTACCGCTTCACGGTTCTTGTCAAGCTGCGCCGCAGCCGATACGACCATCTCGCGCAGAAGCAGACCGTCTATCGTTTGAACTTGAATCAAGGCTATAACCTCCGAATATGCCGCAAAGCGGCTGAATATGCATGCAAAAGAAGCCTATGCCCGGCCAGGCTTACTGTACGCGGATGCCTTCCACGGAAATATTAACCTTGCGCACTTTGACGCCGGTCATGCTTTCCAGCTTGTACTTGACTACCTCGACAATCGTCTTGCATACCACGGAAACGGAAATGCCGTATTCCACAACAATGTAGAGATCAACATCCAGCATATCATCTGCCATGCGCAGCTGAACGCCCTTGCTCAGGTTTTCGCGGCCGAGCCACTCCACAATGCCGTCCTTGGCGCGCTTGGAGGACATGGCAACGATGCCGTAGCATTCCAGCACGGCATAGCCGACAACCTTAAGCATGACATCTTCCGAAATGTAGATGGTGCCGATGTCATTTTTGATTTTGCATTCCATCGAATTGAACCTCCTTAATGTTGGTTCTGACCCGAAGGTCACACGTTATTATACAGGGTTTTCCGCGATTATGCAAGCGTTGGACAATCACAGGATCAATTCACGGCATTTTCATTCCGCCAGCGGATCCATTTCGGCCTGCCAAAGGATATGTTCGGGGATTTCGTAGCATGCATCAAGCTTGGGTCCGCAGCTGTTGCTGCCGATTCCGCGCTGCGCCATATCAATGCACAGCACCAGGCGGTTTTCGTCTTTCAGCTCATCGTCATGGGCGATATCGGCCAGCTGCTCCTGCGAATAGGGAAGCGCCGAGAAGCCGAAGTTTGCCCCCTCAATGCGAAGCGCGGCATTTTTCCCACGGACGGTCAGCGAACGCGCGCCGCAGTGGCTTCCGCTCTCCTGCGGACGCAGGGGATGTGCGTACTGCGCTGCCGCGGTATCCTCATGCCAGCCCAGCATGGAAGCCTGATGTTTGTCGGCATAGCTTTCAAACGGACCCCAGGCAAAATAACGCAGACGATCGTACTCCGCGGGCAGAATCATGCGGATGCCCATGCGCGGCAGGACGGGCAGACCCGGTTCGATGCGGATATCCGCGCTGCAGCCGATGCGTCCGTCCGCATAAACCGTCCAGCAGACCTTGCCCTGCGCCATCAGGCGCATGGACATGCTGCTGATATGCAGCGCGGTTTCAAGGGTAACCCGATCCTCGGATTTTTTAACCTGCGTGCCCATGCCGCGGGATACGGCATAGCGGTAAAGGCAGCTGTCCCAGTCCTTTTTGATGTTGCGGTCGTTATCTGTCGGAGCCCGCCAGATGTTATAGGCCATCGGGGCAAGCAGCAAATCATTTCCGCGCACCTTAATGCCGGAAAACGCGCCGGTCATGGTATCGTAGCGGTAGGCAAAGCTGTCCCCCGACACCGTCACACAGCGTTCGTTTTCTCCGCTTACGGTCAGGATCTGCGGTTCACGGGCCGAAATTTGAGGAACGAACTCCGGCGTGCCCAGCTGCTCCCGGCCAAGCACATCGCCGCGTTTGCACCACGGCGTATCAACCGCACTTAAGCAATACACAATGCAGCTGCCGCCTGCGCGCGGCGGAACCGAAAATTCTGCCGTGCTGCGTGGGGCAATGTCCACATTTTCGGCAGGAATCATGACTGTTTCATCCGGCTTTCCGCCGCCCGAAAGGACGATCTTGATTTCGATAAGTCCCTTCGGAGAAACAAAGTCAAAATGATTTTTCAGGGTAATCCGCCCATTGGCAAGATCTGCCGATACCGCTCGCAGCGGGCGCAGCACGTTTTTGTATTCCAGCAAACCGGGATGCGGCGTGCGGTCGGAGGATACCAGGCCGTCGGCGCAGAAGTTGCCGTCATGCAGTACCTCGCCGAAATCGCCGCCGTAGCGGTAGCGCTGCCTGCCCTCTTCGTTTTTCCCAATTGCGGGGGCGTGATCGCACCACTCCCACACGAAGGCACCGCAGATGCGGTCCTCCCGCTCCATCACGCGGAAGTAATCCTCCAGATCTCCCGGGCCGTTGCCCATGGCATGGCAGTATTCGCACATGATGTAGGGCTTGCAGACGGTATGCTCCTTGAAATATTCCTCAATCTCCGCAATGTCGGGATACATGCGGCTGTACAGATCAAGATCCGTGCGGTTAATGTCGCGTCCATGCGGCGGGAAGGAGGAACGCTCATAATGCGTCAGGCGGGTGGGGTCAAACTGCTTCGTCCAGGCCAGCGCGCAGTCGGAATTGATGCCGCTGCCGCCCTCATTGCCCATGGAATAGATCAAAACGCAGGGCATATTCTGATCCCGGATCACCATCCGCTGCACGCGGTCCAGCATAACGGGGCCAAAGAGCGGGTCATCCGCGATGAGGTTGTAATTTGCGTGCTCGTCCCGCCCGTTCAGGGTTACCACGCCATGGCATTCCATGTCCGCCTCATCCAGCACATAAATGCCCAGCTCATCGCACAGCCGATAAAACAGCGGCGGCTGCGGATAATGGCTGGTGCGGATGGCGTTCATGTTGTGTGCCTTGATCATCAAAAGATCCCGCCGAATATGCTCCGGGGGCGTATATGCGCCGGTATCGCAGCTGCTTTCGTGCATGTTGACGCCGCGGAACCGCACGGGGCTGCCGTTGAGCAAAACCACTTCGTTCCGAATTTCGATCTTGCGCACACCCACATGCTGCGCAATCACTTCGTTTCCGCAGCGCAGGATAAGGGTATACAGGTGCGGCGTCTCGGCCGTCCAAAGCAGGGGACGGCTGATTTCAAATGCGCATGCTCCGTCCTGCACGCGGCTTTTCTGCACCAGCGTGCCGTCCGGCGCGTAGAGTTCGCAATCGCACGTGCAGCCTTGCCCGCTGAATGCGGCTTTGATCTGCACCTGCGCGGTCATCAAATCATCGGAGGGCAGCGCGCGCACGCTGAAATCCGTCAAATGCCCGGCATCCCTGCGCAGCAGGTATACATCGCGGAATATGCCGCTGCAGCGGAATTTGTCCTGATCCTCAAAATAGCTGCCGCTGCACCACTTGATTACCAGGGCGGCAACGGTGTTTTCCCCGTCCCGCAGCGCAGATGTAACATCATACTCCGCCGGGGAGTGCGGCACCTGGCTGGCGCCGATAAACTGCCCGTTCACCCACAGAAGCAGACAGCTGTCAACGCCCTCAAACACCAGATGGTATACCGCTTTTCCGTTTTTGTTCACGGTAAAGTTTCTGCGGTACAGCCCGCAGGGATTGTCCGCCGGAACATACGGCGGATCATACGGGAACGGAAAGCGCACATTGGTATACTGGATATGATCATATCCGTTCATCTGCCACACGCCGGGAACCGGCATGACAGCATCCAGCGGCTCGGTCATCGGATCAAAATCCGCCGTAAAATCGCGCACGCCGGCATAGTATTTGAAATCCCATTGTCCGCTGAGGAGCGTAAGCCTGCGGCTGTCCGTGCGCTCTCCCCGCGGGTCCTGATCTGCTTCAAAGGGGATAAAGTACGCATGTGGCTTGCATTCCCCTGCGTGCATCATTTGGGGGTTCAGTGTTTCAAAGTATTGCTCAAACATCGAAAAACCTCCGTACGTTCAAATTTCGCTGATGCCATTATAACGGACAGGGCAATATATTTCAACAATTTCTTGAGAAGGGGACGGCACCAATCCGCGTTTTGCCGCAGAAAATAATTTTCTTATTTAAGCAGGAATTTACAGGCGAATCAAGAATATGTATAATGTTTATGTTGTAATCTTTTGCGCCGCAATTCACCGATAAAGGAGCGTACGAAGCATGAAGAAAAAAACCTGGATTGTCATAGCGGCAGTTGTCGTTGTTGCCCTGGCCGTTATCATCTGGCTTTGGTGCCAGAACAGCGGGCTTAAGCAGGACAAGGCAGACCTTGCCGCTCAGCTGAGCGAAGCAACCGCCGCCGGCACGCAGCTGCAGGCCGAACTGGACACTGCCAAAGCTTCCGCCGAAGATCTGCAGGTCAGCCTGGAAGCCGCCAAGGCGGACATCGATGCCCTGAAGGAATCCAACGAAAACACCGCCGCGCAGAATGCCGCCCTGCAGGCTGAGCTGGACACCGCCAAAACCGCCGCGGAAAGCCTGCAGACCAGTCTGGATACCGCCAAGGCGGATATTGCCGCGCTGACGGAATCCAATAAAAATGCTTCGGAGCAGAACACCGCCCTGCAGGCCGAGCTGAATGCTGCTACCGCTACCGTGGAAACGCTTCAGGCCAGCCTTGATTCCGCCAATGCCGATATTGCCTCGCTGCAGACCGAGCTGACCGAATCCAAAGAAAACGCCGCCTCGCTTCAAAGTGATCTGAGCGCCTCTGTCAGCAATGAAAGTGATCTTCAGCAGAAAATCGTAACGCTTGAAACCAGCATTGCAGCGCTCAAGCAGGATATCACCACCCTGCAGGCAAATTTGGATGCGGCGAAGAGCAACATTGAAGCTTTGACGAAATCCGGCGAGGATGCCGCGGCGCAGACCACGGCTCTGCAGACCGAACTGGATACCGCCAAGGCCACGGCCGCAACCCTGCAGACGGATTTGGACACTGCCAACAGTGACATCGCCGCCCTGCAGGAAGAGCTGGCCAAGTCCAAGGAAAATGCCGATACGCTGCTCAGCAGCCTGACCGCCTCCGTAAACAACGAGAGCGAGCTCCAGATGAAAGTGGCAACGCTGGAAGCCGATATCTCCACCCTCAAGCAGGACATTGTCACCCTGCAGGATAAGCTGACCACCGCGGGCGATGAACTGACAGCCGCAAAGGCCTCCCATTCCGAAAAAGTGGAAGCGCTTGAAACCTCCCTTTCCGAAACACAGGCACAGCTGACGCAGGCCGAAGCGGATTTGAGCGGCAAGGAAGCCGAGTTGGCCGAGCTGAATGAGCAGATCACGGTTGAGCAGACCGCCCGTTCCGCCGTTGAGGCCACTGCTGCATCCGATCTTGTAAAGCTGCAGGAATCTCTTGAAAAGATTTCCGCGCTGGAAGTCAGCCTGCAGGAAATTACCGCCACCAAGGATGCCCTTGCATCGCAGGTGGAGGCGCTTTCCCACTCTTCTGACGATGCCGAAACCGTTGCCGAAATTCAGGGCGCGCTGGACACCGCCAATACGCAGATTGTTTCCCTGAATGACCAGATCGTTTCCCTCTCCTCCCAGATTGAAACACTCAAGACCGAAAAAGAGCAGGCACTATCCTATGTGCAGGAGCAGACGGACAGCCACATGAAGCAGATTGCCGGTTTGAATGTGGAGCTTGAATCCGTCAAAGCGCAGCAGGCCGAAAGCCTGACCAAAATTTCGGAGCAGGAAGCCACCATCGCCGCGCAAAATGAAAAGCTGACCCGGTACGAATCCGACATTGCCGCAGCCAACGAGCAAATTGCCCGACAGGCTGACGAAATGGCAGCGCAGGCCGCACAGCTGACCGAGACACAGCAGACGCTGGAATCCACCCAGACCGCATTGACTGAAACGCAGCAGAGTTTGGAAGGCGCGCAGTCGCAGATCGCCGCGCTCGAAGAAGCCGCGCAGGATAACCTGAATGAGTGGAGCACCCTGCACGATGTATGGCAGCGCTGCCTGTCCGATGACGATGAAGTTGCCGAAAAGGCACTGGACGAGCTGCTCAAGATGATCTATCAGGAGCGCTGATTTTCCGGCATAAAACAACCGCAGGCATTCATGCAATCGCATGTTTGCCTGCGGTTTTGCTTTGGCACTTAATCCGCAGCGTCTTTTGTTTACAGGATATACCGGTGCATATCGTTGGTCTGCATGATATCGCCCAGATGCTCACGGACGTAATCGGCCGTGATATTCAGGTACACATCCGGCATTTCGTCCCCGCCGGCATTGAAGGAGATATCCTCCAGCAGTTCCTCAAACACCGCATGCAGGCGCCGTGCGCCGATGTCCTCTCCCGCTTCGTTGGCCAGCCAGGCTGCCTCTGCAATGGCCTGCAGGGCTTCATCCTCAAAGGTCAAATGCACCTTATCGGTTTCCAGCAGCGCGGCATACTGACGCGTCAGCGCATTATCCGGCTTGCTGAGGATATTGACAAAGTCCTCACGCGTCAGGCTCTTGAGCTGCACATGCACGGGGAAGCGGCCCTGCAGTTCGGGAATCAGATCGGTCACCTTGGCCACATGGAAGGCGCCTGCCGCGATAAAGAGCATAAAGTCAGTCTTGACCGGGCCGTACTTTGTGCTGACCGTACTGCCCTCCACGATGGGCAGAATATCGCGCTGCACGCCCTCACGGGATACATCCGGGCCATGGCCGCCTGCGGAGCGCCCGGCAATCTTGTCGATTTCATCCAGGAACACGATGCCGTTCTGCTCGGCGCGGCGAATGGCTTCCTCCTGCACTGCATCCTGGTCAATCAGCTTTTCAGCTTCCTCGGCGATCAGGATCCTGCGCGCTTCCTTCACCTTGACGCGGCGCTGCTTGGTCTTGGGGGGCATCAGGCCGCCCATCATATCCCCCAGATTGATGGAGTTTCCGCCAACCTCCAGCTCGGGCGTTTTTTCGGCTACCTCGATTTCAATCTCGGCGTCTTCCAATTCGCCCCGGCGGAGCTGTTCACGCACCTCATCCCTTCTTCCGCTGAGCCGCTGCTTTTCCTCGTCGGATATGTTATCCTGCTGATTTTGCGCGGACAGCAGCATTTGGAACGGGTTGTTTGTGTGCTTTTTTTGCGGATAGACCATCAGGTTCAGCAACCGATCTTCCGCCAGCACCTCGGCACGGGTATGCACGCGCGCCTCATGCTCCTGCTGCACCATGCGCACGGCGTTTTCCACCAGGTCGCGGATGATGCTTTCCACATCGCGCCCTACATAGCCTACCTCGGTAAACTTGGTTGCCTCCACCTTTACAAACGGTGCCTGCACCAGCTTTGCCAGGCGGCGGGCAATCTCGGTTTTGCCAACGCCGGTCGGGCCGATCATCAAAATATTCTTGGGGTAAATTTCCTCGCGCATTTCATCGCTTACGCGGGAGCGGCGGTAGCGGTTGCGAAGGGCAATGGCTACGGCACGCTTTGCGGCATCCTGGCCGATGATGTAGCGATCCAGCTCACGCACAATTTCGCGCGGCGTCATTTCTTTTACTGGCATTGTGCGCCTCCTTACACTTCTTCCACAATGATGTGATCATTTGTAAACACGCAGATGGACGCGGCCACATGCAGTGCCTTTTCGGCAATCTCCGCAGCGGAAAGATCGGTATTTTCCACCAGCGCACGCGCCGCAGCCAGGGCGTAATTGCCGCCCGAGCCGATAGCGCAGATGCCGTCATCCGGGTCGATCACCTCGCCTGTGCCGGATACAATCAGCATGTTTTCCTTATCGGCCACGATCATCATGGCCTGCAGCTGGCGCATGCCCTTATCACTGCGCCAATCCTGCGCCAGCGATACCGCCGCGCGCTCCAGATTGCCGTTGTACTGTGTCAGCCGCTCTTCAAACCGTTCGCACAGGGAGAAGGCATCGGCCACGCTCCCGGCAAAGCCGATTACAACCTGATCGTTGTAAATGCGGCGCACTTTTTTGGCGCTGTTCTTAAAAATGGTATTTTCTCCCATGGTCACCTGGCCGTCGCCCGCAATGGCTATTTTGCCGTTGCGCTTGACGGCGCAGATCGTTGTTCCCATCATGCTCATCGCTTATCTTTTCCTTTCGGTTGTTTTCCAAAACATATTCTAAATCGGGTATGTAAACCCAGCATGAACAATTGCGGGGCGCTTACGTATCAAGCTTTGCCTTCAGCTCTTTCACGGTTTCCAGTGCGCGTTGGCTGATTTTCTCATAGCGCATCGCCTTGTTGCGGATTCGTTCATTCAGCGGATCAATCAGCCCGAAGGTAATGTTCATCGGCTGGAAATCATGGTTCGGTGCCGCAATATAGTGAGACAGCGCACCGATGGCCGTGCAGGTCGGGAAATCAATTGCCTCCTGTCCATGCAGGCGGCGTGCCAGCGAAATGCCGGCAAGCAAGCCGCTGGAAGCGCTTTCAACATAGCCTTCAACGCCTGTCATCTGCCCGGCAAAGTACAGTCCCGGCCTTGATATCATCTGGTAGGTGCTGTCAAGCAGGCCCGGGCTGTGCAGGAAGGTATTGCGGTGCATCACGCCGTAGCGCGCAAATTCCGCGTTTTCAAGGCCGGGGATCATGCCGAATACGCGTTTTTGCTCGCCAAACTTGAGGCGCGTCTGAAACCCAACAAGGTTGTACATCGTGCCGGCCGCGTCATCCTGACGAAGCTGAACAACGGCATAAGCTTCGCGGCCCGTGTTCGGGTCCGTTAAGCCG
>CAVFPH010000036.1:0-20746 GCA_963624325.1 bacterium | reverse complement strand
GGCTGGTATAGTACTCTTCATCCTGAAGTTCCTGCAGGCTGTGCCACTTCATCAGCCACTGGTTGATTTTCTCTCCGATCTCCTCACAGCCCGCCATGGCGATAATGCCAAGCGGGCCAACGGGCACGCTGGTCGGATCCTTCTCCCACGTTGTAAGCAAGCGAGTCACGTTAGCATCCCTCCATGTTGTGTGTTGGTTTGCACGATGTCATCTGTATTATACACAAAAAACAAGCTAAATGGAAGTGTAATCCGCGCAACTATGCAACTTTTTATTAATTTGCCGAACATTACGTGCTCAGTTCGTCAAAAAAGGACAAAGAAATCTTGGGATATGTTACGCTTTTGCCATTGTCATTCAGAACCTTGTACGTTCCATCACCGGTTCCGTAGAGGGTGGCATGGGTGCCGACGGGCAATGTTACCTCGGTATCGGAAAGAACCATGATGCAGCTTGAATAATTGTCGCCCTTTTTCTGGGTGGCAAAGGTGATCAGCCATTCGCCCGACCCCTGCTCAACCGATACGATGTAGCCATTGACCCGAACGGTGCGCCCTTGGTAGGATGCGGAAGAATTTTTCAGCTTGTCATAGGTTGGGGCGATTGATGCATCGCGGATTTTTTGCAGTTGGCCGGATTCGTCAATCACCCGCGTTACGGTGTAATTGAAAATCCTGGTAGCATAATTCTTTTTTGTGAAGGTCAGCAGGATCTCGTAGGTACCCTCTTTGGAAGTATCGACGGTAAAGGCAAAAGTCTTGTTGTTGCCGGTATTTTTAGTTTGCAGCTTGCCGTTTACCTCCAATTGTACGCTGACGCCGGACATGGTGGTGCCGGACAGCTTAAAACTGTCGGTTGTAAATTGGTCCGGAAAGTCAGATGTGAAGGTTACCTGCAGCAGGGTAGGATCGTAGTCTACCTGAAAATTCTGGCTGATTTCCTCCTGATTTTCCGTGCCCTCGGAGCCCAGTGCCGTCACAATCATATTGTATAAATCTTTGCTGGGCAATGTGACGTCGATTTTGAATACACCCTTGCCGTCCGCCTGCGTTGTATATGTTTTGCTGGCCCCCTTCAGGGATACATAGGCGGCCAGCACCGTTGCGCCGGGACGCGTGATGCCTTTTACGGTAAAGCTGGCACTGTTGGTAAAGTCGGGCGGGGCAGCGGTAAAGTTAAGCGTCAGCGGCGCATCGGCGGAGATATCGACCTGCGTGAAGGAAATGGTATCTTGCAGCTTGTTCAGGGCTGTAATATCGCCGGCGGTTACCTGACGATCCGTTACCTGCAAATCCAGCGTGATGGTATATCCGTTGCGGATGGTACGGCGCCAAAGGCCGCGGCGGGAAACCTGGCCGTTTTCGCGAAGGACGTATTTAAGCATCAGGAACCGTCCCTGCTCATCGCCGAAGTTCTTCCATTCACAGGATTCAAACTTGTACCCCAAAGCGCCGCAATAGGTGCCGTTGGAGTGGTTGGCGCGGTAGGAAGCACGGGTATCCGCCGTTTGCTCGTTGATGTCGTAGAGCTCCTTGGCCTGTGCATCCTGAGCGGCGGTTACCAC
Organism: bacterium; assembly: GCA_963624325.1. Taxonomy (GTDB): domain Bacteria; phylum Bacillota; class Clostridia; order Christensenellales; family Aristaeellaceae; genus SFMI01. The sequence goes on along the minus strand of CAVFPH010000036.1, from coordinate 19,181 downwards.
CAGCGTACGGCCGTGTTCTGTATCATAGGCGATCAGACGGATGCCTTCCTGAGAGAAGCGCTCCTTCATACTGCCCACCGTTTCGCCAAGGCTGTTGATGAAGGCTTCGTTGGCCTCCAGATTGTCCGGGGTCAGCTGCGTGGTGTAGGTATCGCCGGGAACATCCAGCGACATGTAGATATCGGCAAAATGATAGCTGTCCGCGCACGCGTCGGCGCACAGCAGCGTCAGCAGCACGGCAAGCAGAATCAGGCAAGTTTTTTTCATTTCGATATCGCCTCCTGCGGATTGAAAAACCCATCTATATAGTAGCACAAAACCATGATTCGGGCAACATTTGCCGCAAATCTTTACAATCGCAAGCAGTTTTGGAAAAAGGATTGACAGAAAAGGAAATCCGATTATAATAGCAGTCCGATCCCGTGAAAAATCAAGGAGGATGCCATGGAAACCGCGCAGCTTTTCGGACAGGAAAAGATAAGCAAGGTGCTGATAAAACTTGCTCCGCCTGTCATGCTGGCTCAGCTGATTCAGGCACTTTACAATATTGTTGACAGCCTGTTTGTCGGGCGGTATGCCGAAAGCGGTTTGACTGCATTATCCATCATTTATCCCATGCAGCTGCTGATGATTGCGCTGGCAGTCGGAACGGGCGTTGGCATAAACACCGTGATGGCCGCGCGGCTTGGCGTGAATGATATCCGGGAAGCGGATGCCTATGCCGGCATCGGAACACCGCTGGCAGCCGTTATGTGGCTGCTTTTTGCGGTTGTCAGCTATTTTATCATGCCGGCCTACGCGCGCATGTCTACTTCCTCGGAGGAGATTATCGGTGAGGTTGTTACCTACGGCCGAATTGTGTGCGTGTTCAGCTTCGGCCTGTTTCTGGAAAGCATATGGACCAAAGTGCTCCAGGCAAACGGCGATATGAAAACGCCCATGATTGCGCAGATTCTGGGTGCAGTGACCAACATTATCTTTGATCCGCTGCTGATATTCGGCCTGATCGGGTTTCCGCGCATGGGAATTGCCGGCGCGGCCATTGCTACCGTGGCCGGACAGATCGTTGCCGCGCTGGTGGTCATGCGCAAGGCTCTGCGGCGCTCCCCTGCGCTGCGTGAGTATGCGGGGCGCGTCAAGACGGTATTCAAATTCGGCATGCCGAACATGCTGATGCAGTCTGCCTATACTTTTTATATACTGGGGCTTAACCTGATCCTTGCGGGCTTTTCGGATCAGGCGGTTACAGCCCTCGGCCTATATTACAAATGGCAGACGTTCTTCTTTATTCCTCTTGGTGCGATGCAAACCTGCATTGTGCCTGTGATCAGCTACAATTATGCGGCAGGCAGCATTGAAAGGTGCAGAAAGACGCTTTCCGCATCGGTACTGTTCGGCCTTGCCCTGATGGCCGTTGGTACGCTGTGCTTTGAAATCATTCCTGCGCCGATGCTGCGGGCTTTTACAAGCGATGAAACGGTTGTTGCCATCGGAGCGCATGGATTTCATATTATCGGCATCAGTTTTCTCGGCATGCCGACTTCGCTGATTTTTCCCGTGTTTTTCCAGGCTGTCGGCTATGCCATGAAAAGCTCCCTGCTTACCATTACGCGCACGGTTTTCCTTTTTGTGCCGCTGGGATGGCTCTTTTCGCGGCTTGGCCTTGAATGGTTCTGGCTGACATTCCCGGTTACCGAGGCATTGACCAGCATTGTCGGCGCAGTGTTTTATCGGCAGTTCCTGGCAGATCCCTACCGCAAAGGGCCGGAAAAGCATATACAGTAAACATACGCAAAGCCGCGGCGAAAAAACATCTGCCGCGGACTTTTACAGTGATTATATGCCGGTTACGATGCGGGCAAAAAAGCTGTCGCTTGCAAATACGGAACTTAGGATCCCCTCGCCCAGATAGCGTGTAATCAGGTCAGAAGGGATAATCGTGCGGATGACCGGCATCAGCAAAAACAGCACATAGAGCGTGACGATTCCGCGCAGCAGGCCGTAGATGCCGCCGACAACACCATCCAGGTGCTTGAGAACGGGATAATAAAATACATGCCCGATCAGGCCGATTACGGCGTGCAGCAGGATAAAAGCAGCAAAATAGCACAGGACAAAGCTGAATGACTGCAGCACAACCGCAACGATGGTGGCAGACACATAGTCATTGACGGTGGTCAAGCCTGCCGAGGCAAAGGAAGCGTTTGACAGATTGCTGTGCAGGATGTTTTCGATGCAATTGGGCAGCGATACGCTTTTGAGTACCGTCTGAATCAAAGCCTCACTGATACCGTCTGCTTTTGTCGTGGCAAGCGCATAGTCACCTACCAGCGAGCCTGCATCCGTATAGGTGGTCAGCATTTCGGTAACCCCCTGATTGCCGCTGAGCAGCGCGGACAGGTGAGGTCCGGCAAAAAAGGCGATTACCACCGAGATTAAACAGGCTGTAAGCCCGAAAAGCGTGGCAACAGAGCCGCGATAGAAGCCGAAAATGATGCTGACAAACAGCACGGCCAAGATTGCAAAATCGATGATATTCATGGCAGCTTACGGTACAGACACAGCCCAAACGTTTGTGCCGCACACAAGCAGCGCTACGCCGTTTGAGGTCATGCCCAAATAGTCGGTTACCGTGCCGTCCACAGGCAGACGCAGGGCGGTAAAGCGCTGCGCGCTGATATCGGCACGATAAAGGCTGTCGCCTGAGAAAGCATAGAGGCGCTTTTTGTAAATGGCGGCGCCTACGCAGGTATCCGGCAGAGAATAACGGGTATCGGTTGAACCATGCAGCAGCCGCAATTCACTAAAGCTGCCTGCGGTATCCGTTTGCAGAACGGGGGCAAAGAGCAGGTACGGATCACCGCTTGTGGCTGTGCTGCTGATCAGCTGCCAGCCGTAAACCAGCACCGTGCCATCCGTATCCTGCGTGCCGCGGTAGTCATAGAGACGCAGTTGTCGGGTGTTGATCACGTTCAGGGAACTTCCGGAATATACAACGGCATAGGTAATCGGCTCACCCAGGGAGACATCGCCTGTGTTCATGCGCCCGACACGGTAGGTGTGCATGGTGGTTTCGGGAACGGCACCGTATACGTCCAGCGCCGTTGTCCAAAGATACTCGTCATCTCCGAAAAAGCCGCAGTCCAGCAGCATCAGATCTGTATAATTGCTTGTTTCTTCGTCTACATGGTTGCCGTCCATATCCTTGATGGTCAGCGTGGGGCTGACACCGTCGCCCGTTACGATGGCAACATATTTGTCACATACGCGGGCAAACTGAATGGACTCACTCAGACGGTCATTGTAGGTGGAGCGGCCGTTCCGATCCAGCACCTGCAGTTGGTTGGTTGTCCATACGACAACGTGACGGTCACTTGCATGAAAGCGGGCTCCCGATCCAACCTGCACGCTCCATAATTCACTGCCTGAAGTGGACAGGCAGAATAGGGTGCTCTCATCGTAGTACAGCACGCGGTCACCAAACACCGTAACATCCTGACTGACCACGCAGCGCAGTTTCTTGCCCGATATTGTGCCGCCCCCGCCACTGAGCAGCCCCAGCAGATAGGCGATAAGCAGCATTAACACGACAATGGCGGCAATCAGCAGGTAGGGGCTGATTTTTTTGCGCTTGGGTTCGACACGATTGAAATTTGCCATGGGTACCTCCTGCCGGCGGAATGATGGCTATGCACACACGCTTATTATAACCGCATGTGTGCCGTGCGTCAAATTGTTCTATTACTCGATTTCAAAGAGCTTGAGCAAGTCCTTATCCGAAAGTTTCGTGGGCATGCTCTCCCCCGGGGTAATCAGCAGGTCAAACAGCTTGCGCTTTGCCTGGCTCATGCTGACAACCTGTTCTTCGATGGAGTCATGCACCAGCAGACGGACAACCTCAACTTCCTTGGTTTGGCCGATGCGGTGCGCACGGTCAACAGCCTGCTCTTCCGCTGCGGGATTCCACCACGGGTCGTAATGAATGACCATATCCGCGCCCGTCAGGTTCAGGCCCGTTCCGCCTGCCTTGAGCGAAAGCAAAAATACGCTGCCGTGACCGGAATTGAAGGAATCACACAGCTTTACGCGCTCGTCAGCCGGCGTATCGCCGTCCAGATACAGGCTCTTGACGCCTTCCTGGGATAGGCGGGCCTCAATCAGCCGCAGCATGCGGGTAAACTGGCTGAATACCAGTGCGCGGCGTCCGTTTTGCAGGGCGGGAAGCAGGATATCCACCAGCATTTCCAGCTTGCCGGAGGTTCCGGTGTAGTCGGGCAGGCACAATACGGGATGGCAGCAAATTTGACGCAGTTCCGTGATGGCGGAAAGCACCTCCGCCCGTCCCTTGGCCATGCCGCGGGTGTTCAAAATCTGCTTTACATAATCCCGTCTGCGCAGGAGGCCGGCCTGGTAGACGCGGCGCTGCTCGGGCGACATTTCGGCCATGAGTGTTACTTCCAGCTTGTCGGGCAGTTCGGTCAGCACGTCCTTCTTCAGCCTGCGCATGAGGAAGGGACGGATGCGCTGCATCAGCTCTTCACTGTTCTCGCCCTCGCCGTAGCGGCGCATGAATGCGCTGGCACGGGGCAGGTAGCCGGGAAGAATAAAATCAAAGATGCTCCACAGTTCGCCTGCGTGGTTTTCCATGGGGGTGCCGGTTAAAGCAATGCGCGTTTCGGCGGAGAGCTGCTTGACGGCGTGCGCCCCGACGCTGGCAGAGTTTTTAATCTGCTGGGCTTCGTCCAAAATAGCAAAACGGAAGGATACGGCAGACAGAAGCGGCGCATCACGGCGGATCAGGGGATAGCTGGTGACCAGCACATCGGGTGCATCGGGAGTGGAAAGGAGCTTGATCTGCTCCGCACGGGAATTCTGTGCACCGGAGAGCAGCATCACATCCAGCTCGGGCGCAAAGCGCTTGAACTCGCTGAGCCAGTTATAGGTAAGGGATGTCGGAGAAACGATGACGGACGGTCTGCGTTCTTTTTCGGTACGGGCATAGTACAGCAGGGCGGCAATGGTCTGCACGGTTTTGCCAAGCCCCATGTCATCTGCCAGAATGCCGCCCATATGCAGGGAACGCAGGGCGCACAGCCATTCAAAGCCGCGCTGCTGGTAGGGCCGCAGGCAGTCAAGCGGCGTCTCGGGCGTCGGTACATCCAGTTTGGCCGCCCGCTGCGCATCCTCATCCAGGGTAACGGGCAGGTTGCTGCTGCGGATCAGGGCATCCAGATAAGCCGCGCGGTACATGCCCAAATCACGCGTATCGGCATAATCGACCACTTCGCACACGGCCTCCGCCAGCGGCTGCCAATCGTCCGTTCCCTCCAGGGAGATAAAAGAACCATCCTTAAACCTGAAATAGCTTGCCCGATTGCGCAGGGCACGCATCAAGGGAAGCAGCTCTTCGATTTCGATATCGTTATCGGTGATGGTAAGCTGCAGCTGTCCGCCTGCCCCATGCAGGACGCCTGCCAGCTGAGCGCGGCGCGGGGTGAACTTCCGAAATTCCTTGCTGAAGAAAACTTCGGCATGGTGCGTAAGCTCATTTACGCCGTTTGTAACGAACTGATAGATATCGTCCGTACCGCAAAGGTAAACACGTCCCTTGGAAACACGGAATCCGGCGCCGGCAAGGAGCTCTGTAATTTCCTGCTCATGCTGGGCGTCACGCAGAAGCAAAAGTGAGGCGTGCTCATCAGGCGGCGTGAAAGGATCAATCACGTGCTCGCCATACAAAAATTCGGTACGCGCGGTAACATCCGAGCCGTCCCGGTCCAGATATACGCGCGCCTTGAAGGGCTCACGCACAAGCTGACGCTCCAATTCGGGAGAAAAGCGCAGATCACCGGCACGACTGAGCCATAATGTCAGCTCGCTCATTACCTTTTGCGTTTGCTCCGGATCAAAATAAAACAGGGTGCGACCGCCGGTGCGCTCGCCGGCACAGATGCGCGCAATTGCCCGCTGGGTACGGGGGACACGCTGCAGCGTGCCGTCCACAATGGCATAGGAGCAGTCCTCGGTGACGGGACGAAAATCACCTTCGAATGTGGCTGAAATGGCCAAACGGTGCTGCGCCGAGGCGGCCTTGGCACGGTCACTCAGGGTAAAGCTGATCGGCAGGGATTCCTCTGCGATGCCGTCCTGAACGATGGCTGTGTCCTCATATTGCAGGCGGAAGCGCATATGACAGAGAATTTTCCATACACGGGCGGCAGTCGGCTGGGGAAGGGGCAGCATACGGGCATCCTGAACCCCGATTTCGGCTCCGGCTGCTTTGACTGTTGCGCAGTGAAGCTGCAGCAGCGAAATCAATTCCTGCTCGGCAGCGCCAAAACGCATCCAGGCCGGGAAAAAAGTAAACCCTTTGCCCAGCGGGAGCGGTTCGCCGCTGTCCAGCACGGATAAAAATTCGGTAATGGAGCGGATGACATACATACGATCCTGACCGATGCGCAGACCGATACGCATATCTGTCCCTGTCAGGCGGATCTCGGGCTCCAGACGTGCCATCACGCATTCCGGAAGCGCGCCTTCCATCACGGAAAGAAGCTGTGCGGCGCGGTTCTTTGCCCGCATTTCCTGCATGGCCCGAAGTGCGCCTGATTCGTTTGCATCAATCAAAGCTGCAAGCGTATGGCGGCAGAAGGGGGAGGCTGCGCAAGGACACTCCATGCGTCCGTTCGGATAAATTTTGATAAATCCGTGAGCACCGGCAACCGAATAGGTTAAAAAATCGGCACTGCGCTGGTTCTCACGCACGGCACCGCGCCGGTAGAGCGCCCGCCCGGCTTCAAATTCCTCGTCGCCCATTTTTTCCTTGAGCTTATCAAAGTTCATGCAGCGTGTGTCCTCCTAAAATGATGCGCCCCGTTTTCAGCGCATCTCAGCCTATCAACAAAGCGATGACTGCATCATTGCTGAATGCAGGAAAGAAGCATAATTCTTTTTTGCCGCCCGATGGGCGGCATTTTAATCCGCACCGCCGGCGTGTACGGCGGGAGGAGAAAATCCGCGAAGAAGCCGTGCTTCGAGAGCGGATTTTCAATCCTATCAGATTTTCCGGCCGTGAGCGGATGCGAACAGGAAAATCTGCAGCCCGAAAAAATGAAATCTCATTTTTTCGGTGGGCGGCGACTTTGTCGACGCCCAATGATGCGCCCCGTTTTCGGCGCATCTTATAAAAATACGCCGCAAAAGGCGATTTTCCTGCATGCGAGGAGAAACTTATTTTTTTGAACCGTCAAAAAGAAAAACGCCATGACCGCAAATACGGTCATGACGTTTGAAGCGTGAAATTATGAAATAAAATCAGGCTTTCTTGGCGATCTGAGCCAGCTGGGCGAAGCCTTCCGCATCGTTGACAGCCAGATCGGCCAGCATCTTGCGGTTCACCTCAACACCCTGCTTCTTCAGACCGCTGATCAGGGTGGAATAGTTCATGCCGTTCAGATGAGCGGCGGCGTTGATACGGGTGATCCACAGGCTGCGGAACTCGCGCTTGCGCAGCTTGCGGCCGGTATAGGCATAACGCAGGGAGCGGCGAACCTGCTCACTCGCGGTGCGATACTGCTTGGATTTTGCGCCAAAGTAGCCCTTTGCCAGCTTGAGCACCTTACGACGCTTCTTGTGGGCGGTAACAGCCCTCTTAATACGTGCCATGGTAAATCCTCCTTGCCGGAAATGGGCTTATTTGTACGGGATCAGCGTGCGGATGGTGGCGGCTTCGGCATTGTTCTGCAGCACGCCGCCCTTGCGCATATGACGGATACGCTTGGTGGTCTTCTTGTTGAGGATGTGGTTGCAGTTCATGCTCTTATGCTTGACCTTGCCGGTCTTGGTCAAAGAAAAGCGCTTGGCTGCGCCGCGATGCGTCTTTTGCTTAGGCATAGGGGTTCCTCCTTCCGGGAATGATATAAGGATTATTCGGCGTCGGGCTCGCTTGATGCGGCCTTCGCCTTGTCACCCTTGACAGGTTTGTCCGCCTTGGGCCCCAGGATCATGATCATGTGCCGCCCTTCAAGCAGGGGACGTTTTTCAACTACGGCAACATCTTTGGTGCGATCAACAAAATCCTGCATCACCTTCAGACCGATTTCCGTGTGGGTAATCTGTCTGCCGCGGAAGCGGATGGAAACTTTGACCTTGTCGCCGCCCTGCAGGAACTTAATGGCATTCTTGGCCTTGGTTTGCACATCGTTTTCCTCGATGGTGGCGGAAAGCTGCACTTCCTTTACGGAAATGACCTTCTGGTTTTTGCGCATTTCGCGCTCACGCTTGGCCTGCTCATAGCGATGCTTGTCATAGTCCATCAGCTTGCAGACAGGCGGCTGGGCGTTTGGCACAATTTTGACCAGATCCAGTTCGGCTTCCTCGGCCAGCTCCAGCGCACGCTGCGTGGGCAATACACCCAGCTGGGCGCCGTCTGCGCCGATCAAGCGCACCTCGCGGTCGCGGATTTCTTCGTTGATCATCAGTTCGGCAGCTATGTCGATGCACCTCCATCATGGTTCCGGCTTTCAGAACAGAAAAAGTCGGCGGATGAAACCACCCGCCGACACACAAATAATGCACATCGGAATGCCTGCACCGAGCGAAACAGAATTCACGGGGTGAGGAGCGGGCGGCTCCTGCTTAACGCTCTGATATTATAACAGGGGTTTAACCCCGTGTCAAGCTTTTTTTAATCACTCATTTGCCGAGACGGACAATATCATATACCATGATTGCGCCCGCAACCGATGCGTTGAGCGATTCGGCTCCGCCGACCATGGGAAGCTTTACCCGCTGCAGACCTGGGACGGCATAAACGGCATCTGAAATGCCTGCGCCCTCGTTGCCGACAATGATGCAGACGCCATCGTGCACACGGACACGCTGAAAATAAGGGCGGCCGTCAAGCGCACCGGCGTAGAGATCATGCGTTGCGGACAGCGATTTCAGTTGAACCGGCAAATCACAGGCATAGACCGGCACACGAAAAACGGCGCCCATACTGGCACGAAGAGCCTTTGGGGAAAAGGGATCGGCTGTTCCGGCCCCAATCAGCAGGGCATCGAAACCGGCTGCGTCCAGCGTGCGCAGCATGGTGCCCACATTGCCGGGATCCTGAACACCATCCAGCGCGGCAATCTTTAAGTGCTCGGGCGAAAAAGGCCTGCGGAGATCGGGCAGACGGCACAGGGCCGCGATGCCTTGCGGTGTTTTGGCATCGCAGACGGCGGCCATGGCACGATCGGAAAGTACATAAACGGGCAGATCCTGAGACTGAGCATCTGTCAGCTGCTGCGCATAGCGATCCTGCATTTGCTCGGAAATCAGCAGTGCTGCGGCAGCGCGAGATTTTAATGCCTCACCGGATAAATGATCACCTTCGGCCAAAAACAGCCCCTGCTCGGCGCGTGCTTTTGCATCTTTGAGCGCGCGCCATGCCTTTACCTGCGGATTTTGCAGGCTGGCGATATATATTGGCTCCATATTTTACCGCTCCAGTGCTGCAAGTGCCATCGGCAAAGCAGTCAGCAAAGGACGAATCTGAGCGGCAGACACCTTGGCGGCGCGGACATGGGGCAAAATGTAGGCACACACGGCATAATCCATTGCCTTGGCGATGCCGCCCTGCATATGAACGGATGCAGCGGACAGATAAGCATAAATTTGGCCGCGGACAGACTGAGCCACGGGGGCATTAAGCGCGGCAAGCTGACGGCAGATATCTTCCATCAGGGTTAAGGCAGCCTTCGGAGGCTCGGCGGCATCCCGCAAAACGGCGTCCCGCAGAGAATCGGCACGTACGGGCGGGAAGGGCGGAAGCTTGCCGATTTGCCAGGTATCGGAGGCAGAAAAATGCGCTACAGGATAGGGGAAAGCAGCATATTTTCCGCAATCGGGGGCGGTAAGCAGGTAAATGACGGGCTGCTCCCGAACAACCGGAGCGGAGGCGATGACAAACATCAGCGTATCGCCGCCTGCCTGCAGGGCAAGGCCGTCCGGTTTTTCAAACGCATAAGGAGTACCGATTGCGGCGGACAATGCACGGCAAAGCGCAAGGGCATCGGCGGGTGCGGGACCCGTAAGGGCAAGCTGACCGTCGCAGACGCAAAGCAGGGTCAGCAGATTCAGCGCATCATCGTTTGAACAGACAAACCCCTGCGCGGAGATGCATTTCTGAACACGCTCAATCAGCGTATTCAGATCGGCATAGCCGCCCATTTTGGCGGATAGGCAAGGCTTTCCTGCCTTCTGCATATCTGCAATTGCCGCATCGCGTTCTGCCAGCAGACGGGCACGGTCGGCATTGATTTTTTCAAGATCGGCGCGGGCACTTTCGGTTTCAAGGCGCGCGCGGCGAAGGGCATCGGATTCCTCTTTCGCTGCCTGCTCCAGTGCCTCCTTGCGCAGGGAAGACAGACTCTTTTTTGCAGCATCTATCTGCATAATCAATGCAAGGCGTTCTGCTTCCAGATCCTGAATTTGGCTGTTCATGGCGGCGGTTACGGCGTCGGTGCCGCGGCCGGCAAGCTGCTGATTGAGGATGTTCTGCACGCCCGTCATACTGAGCATATGCGCAACAGCCTGCCGCTGCATTTCGGGCAGCGGCCACAGCGCGCTGAGGGAGCGTTTATAGGCTTCCATCGGATTCTCTACCTGACGCGGGGCAGCGCCGCCGGAAAGCACTGCACCGGGCGCTTCAACGCGCCCTGCACGCACCTGCTGATCTACGGCTTCGATCAGGGGATTATGCGCGCGCTGCTGCGGAACGGAACGGCGGGCGACGGTCTGATACAGCGGCATGCCGTTCAAACGCGGGTTCGCTTCTGGCGCGGAAGGGGTTGCATCGTCCTGCTCAAGGGACTGCGGCACAGCTGCACGAGGCTCGGCCTTTTCTTCCCGATGGGGCCAGTAATACAGACGCTCCGTCCCGTCCGGGAAGGTAACGGAATAGATGCCGTTGCTGTCCGGGGCAAGCTGACCGGCACCTTCCTGATCCAGTGCGGTTGCACGGCTGACCGGCCCGTAAATACGGCCGCCGCTGCGCAGATAGCAAAGGGGAGTAGAGGACTGCGCAATCCGGTCTTTATCGCCCTGCTCAGCCGGAATTACCTCATACAGCAATTGGGAAGGCACGGCCTGCACGGCATCGGAATAAACAATAAACTGGTTGTTTTCCCCGCGGGCGGGTGCGTAATTTTTGTTGTTGCGGATTTTAATGACTTCGGGCGGAATGTTTTTCAGATCCAGCACGCACAGCATGCCGAGGCTGCGCATGCGATCTTTGAATGTATGCTGTTCATTCTTGTCCGGTACAATGCGAAGATAGCCATCGTCAGGCAAGGCATCTACATCCTGCTTGCTGAGCGTGCCGTCAACTGACAGCAGGGGACGAATACGAAAATAGGCACGCTGGACATTGTCCTCCTCCAGGAAGGACAAAACAATTTTGCCGGAAAAATCCATAATAAAAATATTGCTCCTCTCCGATGTGGCATGCGTCGACATACGATATGCAATCGCATGTTGTTATTTTACCGATTTTTTTCCGATTCGTCAAGGGCTGAGACACTTTAATGGGAAAAATTTGTTTGTATTTTCAATAAAATCGGTTTTTCGTGCAATGAATATGAAAAAGCGAGGAAGGGACAACGCCTTCCTCGCCATAGTCATTTAATTTATTTATTCTGCTTTGCGGCCGATGGTCGCCTTGATGCGGCGGACACCCGCAGAGGATGCCTCTTCCTTGATGATTTTGAAGGAAACCAGATCGCCGGTGTTGGCGGCATGGGGACCGCCGCAGATTTCCTTGGAGTAGGGACCCATGGTATAAACACGCACGATTTCGCCGTATTTGCTTTCAAACAGGCCCATTGCGCCCTGCGCCTTCGCTTCGGGAACGGTCATTTCTTCCATGACAATGGGAACCTTGGCGGCAATCGCTTCGTTGACCAGCGCCTCAACCCGGGCAAGCTCATCAGGCGTTACCTTGCGGCCGAAAGTGAAGTCAAAGCGCAGGCGCTCGGCGGTGATGTTGCTGCCCTTTTGATGCACTTCATCGCCCAAAACCTTGCGCAGTGCGGCCTGCAGCAGGTGCGTGGCGGTGTGCAGGCAAGTGGTCTGCTCACTGTGGTCGGCAAGGCCGCCCTTGAAAATTTGTTCCGCACCGCTGCGGCTGGTGGCCTGATGCTGCTCAAAGCGCTTGGCAAAATCCGCCTCGTCCACGGTCAGACCGTTTTCAGCAGCCAGTTCCTTGGTGATTTCAATGGGGAAGCCGTAGGTATCGTAAAGCTTGAAGGCACTGCGGCCGTCGATGGCGTTGAGGGAGTCATGAATCTTTTGGCATTCTGCTTTCACAGCGGCCAGGTCGCCGGCCTTGATGGCTTCAATGGCGGCAACCATATCGGGCTGCGGGCGAAGAACGTGGGTTTTGACGGCTTCTTCGGCAGAGGCAAGCGTATCGTCCGCCAGAATTTTTTCCATTGCTTCGCGGGTACGGCGCAGGTTGCCGACAACCTTGTCAAATTCCTTTTCACCCTGCTTGAGCGTGCGGGCAAAGCGGCCCTCCTCCAGCGTCAGCTGCTCCAGGACAAATGCACGGTTCTGCTCCAGCTCGGGATATACGGCCTTGTACTGCTCGATAATCACCTTGGCAATTTCGGCAGTGAAGCCGTCCTGCAGCCCCAGACCCATGCCGTAGCGCACAGCACGGCGGATCAGGCGGCGCAGGATGTAGCCCTGGCCGACGTTGCTGGGGCCGATGCCGCGCGGATCGCCGATAATGAAGGTTGCGGTACGCATATGGTCGGCAACAATGCGGAAAGCGCGGGTGTTTTCGTCATCGGGGGTATACTTCTTGCCGCACAGCTCCTCGATCTTGGCCAGAATGCCCGTAAAGGCGTCCGTCTCGTACACGCTCTTTTTGCCGTTCAGGACGCAGATGGTGCGCTCCAGACCCATGCCGGTATCTACGTTCTTCTGCGTCAGGGGGATAAAGGAGCCGTCCTTCTGCTTGTTGTACTGCATGAACACGTCATTCCAGATTTCCAGATACGCGCCGCAGTGGCAGGCAGGGGAGCAGTTTGGGCCGCAGGGCTTCTTAGTGATGATAAACATTTCGGTATCCGGACCGCAAGGACCGGTGATGCCGGCAGGGCCCCACCAGTTGTGCTCCTTGGGCAGATAGAAAAGGTGATCTTCCTTTACGCCGCACTTGCGCCAAAGGTTGGCCGCTTCTTCATCGCGGGGGCAATCTTCATCGCCCTCAAACACGGTGAAAGCCAGTTTGTCAGGATCGATGCCCAGCCATTCGGGGCTGGTCAAAAACTCCCAGCTCCAGGGGATCATCTGCTCTTTGAAATAGTCGCCCAGGCTCCAGTTGCCCAGCATTTCAAAGAAGGTCAGATGGCTCATATCGCCGACTTCGTCAATATCGCCGGTGCGGATGCACTTCTGCACGTCGGTCAGGCGTGTGCCCTGCGGATGCTTCTGCCCCAGCAGATAGGGGACGAGGGGATGCATGCCGGCTGTGGTAAACAGCACGGTGGGGTCATTTTCCGGAATAACGGAGGCAGATGGAATGACGCTGTGGCCCTTTTCTTGGAAGAACTTCAGGAAAAGCGCGCGCAGTTCATTGGAAGAAAGCTGTTTCATAGCGATTACGCTCCTTAAAATAATAAAATTGTGCCTGCACGCTCGAAGACGAACAGACACAACATTCGCGGTACCACTTCGATTGACGAAACAAATCGCCCACCTCAAGCCTGATAACGGTAGGAACCGATCCGCCATACTGGATTTCCGACGGACAACTCGGCAGGGGCTTCTCCGCATGGTGCCGGCCTTTCACCATCACCGGCTCGCTTGCAATCAGCGGGTACTTATCTGCGTCAATGCTTGGGTATTCAATTCGCTGAAAAGTATAGCTTTCCGGGCACTTTCTGTCAAGAAAAAGTTTGCGAAAAGCCTTAAAAGTTGCGGCTCATATCATAGCGGTTATAGAAATCACGGCGGTATTCTTCCAGCCGATCCTCGGCAATGGCAGCGCGAAGATCTTCCATCATATGCAGCAAAAAGCGCAGGTTATGGATGCTGGCAAGGCGGGCACCTGTAATTTCCCCGGCCTTGAGCAAATGGCGGATATAGGCACGGGAATGGTTGCGGCAGGCATAGCAATCGCAATCTTCTTCAATGGGCCGGAAATCATGGGCATATTCGGCATTGCGGATGACCATGCGGCCGTGCTTTGTAAACACGGTGCCGTTGCGGGCAATGCGCGTGGCCAGCACGCAGTCAAACATATCCACACCGCGCAGTACCCCTTCCAGCAGACAATCCGGCGTGCCGACGCCCATCAGATAATGGGGCTTCTCATCAGGCAGACAGGGCACCAGCTCATCCAGCATTTCATACATGACGGGTTTGGGTTCGCCTACCGACAGGCCGCCGATGCCGTACCCCGGAAAGTCCATATCGGCCAACGTTTTGGCGCTTTCGATGCGCAGATCCTTGTAGAACGCGCCTTGTACGATTCCAAACAGCGCCTGATCCTCGCGGGTGTGGTACTTTTTGCAGCGTTCGGCCCAGCGATGCGTGCGATCCATGGCTGCCTTGGCGGTATCATAATCACAGGGGTAGGGAGAGCATACGTCGAAAGCCATGGCAATGTCCGAGCCCAGCTTTTGCTGAATGCGTATGGATTCCTCGGGGGAAAGAAATTGACGGCTGCCGTCCAGATGGCTTTGGAAAGCAACGCCTTCCTCGGTAATCTTCCGCAGAGAGGCAAGGGAAAACACCTGAAAGCCGCCGCTGTCGGTCAAAATCGGGCGGTCCCAATTCATAAAACGATGCAGACCGCCGGCTTCCTCAATCAGATCTTCGCCCGGCCGCAAATGCAGATGATACGTGTTGGACAGCAGAATCTGTGTGCCGATTTCCTTCATTTCGCGGCTCGTCATGGCCTTAACGCAGGCCTGCGTGCCTACCGGCATGTAAATCGGCGTTTGGATATCCCCGTGCGGGGTGTGCACCACGCCCAGACGGGCACGCGATTTGCTGTCACGCTTTTTGATTTCAAATGTCAGCGCTTTACTCATGCTTCCCTCAAATTACAGCTGTCCCTGCTCAAAGATGATCTGCGGCCATGCTTTTTCAAGACCGTCCAGTTCCCTTGTGAATGCCGTCCACGGAGAGGTTTCGGGGGGCGGGGCGATAAAGAGCATATTATCCCCCGTGATGGGGTGGGAAAGCGACAGCCGCATTCCCCACAGGGCAATCTGCTGTCCGCGCTTGCCGTTGCCGTAACGGTTGTCTCCCCAAAGCGGATGTCCTGCGTGCTGCATCTGCACGCGAATCTGATGCGCGCGGCCCGTTTCCAGACGAATGCATACCAGGGAGTGTCCGCTGCGGTGAGCCATGCAGCGGCCGTGCAGGATTGCTTCTTTGCCCTGAAGCTTCAGATAGGAGGGGATCACCTTTACCTTGTTGGCAGCCTCATCCTTCTGCAGCCAGTCATGCAGGGTAAAGCGGTCGGCGGCATCTCCCTCGCAGACGCAGACGTACTCACGGCAAAGATCGTGCGTGCGAACCTGCTCGGACAGGCGTGCCGCAGCCTTGCTTGTACGGGCAAATACCAGCAGACCGCCCACAGGACGATCCATGCGGTGAACCAGGCCGATAAAGGCCTCGCCCGGTTTATTGTATTTTTCCTTGATGTATTGCTTAAGCCAGCTCAGGACATCAGGATCGCCCGTGCTGTCGCCCTGTACCAGCATATTGGCGGGCTTTACCAGCACAACAATGTGATTGTCCTCATAGAGGATTACCGGTTCTTTGATGATTTCGCTCATGCGCTTTTCCTTTCACGGGAAGCATTCCCGTCAGTCCTTTTGCCAGCGGCCGCTTGCACCGCAGGGCAATACACCGCCTGCCCGTACCGGCAGCACCACTTCCTGCGCATCCACCAGCCCGCCGAAGCGCGGTACAACCGTACGGCCGATGATGTTTTGCAGCACGGCCGGCTGAAAGCCTGTGGTGTAGCTGTTGATCAGGAAGAAAAGCGGGTTGGGGCTCAGCACCTGTGCGCAGGTATCAGCCAGGGTATAAAGCTCGTTTTCAAGCTTCCATACTTCTCCGCTCGGGCCGCGCCCATAGCTGGGGGGATCCATCAATATGCCGTCATAGGTGTTGCCGCGGCGGATCTCACGGCGTACAAACGCCAGCGCATCCTCCACGATATAGCGGCAGGAGGTCTCGGGCAGGCCGCTGAGCTCACGGTTCTCCTTTGCCCACTGCACCATGCCTTTGGCAGCGTCCACATGGGTGACATGCGCACCCTCTGCGGCACAGGCGAGCGTGGCGCCGCCGGTGTAGGCAAACAGGTTCAGTACCTTGATTTGACCGCCGCGCGCGCGGATCAGACCGCGCATCCAATCCCAGTTTGCGGCTTGCTCGGGAAACAGCCCGGTGTGCTTAAAGCCTGTCGGACGGACATGAAATTTCAAATCGCCGTAGCTGATTTGCCAGCGCTCGGGCAGGCGTTCTTCAAAACGCCATTCACCGCCGCCGCGCTCACTGCGCAGATAGTGCGCCTGCGCGGCACTCCAGCTGCCAGGGTCGGCCTTAGGCCAGATGACCTGCGGGTCGGGGCGGCGGAGAATATATTTGCCCCATCGCTCCAGCTTTTCGCCGTCGCCCGTATCCAGCACTTCAAACGATTGCCAATGATCGGCTGTAAACATTTACACCCTCTTGACGCCGATGACGGCGCTTTCTCCGTTGATGTCCCATTCCTTGACCGCTTCTCCATCTGCCGTGTCGGTGAGCGTCAGGCTGTCTGCCAGCACGCCGCCAAGCACCATATCGTGGGCCTTGTTCAGGGCGGATGCCAGCTTTTCGCCGCACTGACAGGTGACGGCAATGTGATCGGTCACATCAAAGCCGGTATCCTTGCGCATGGACTGCACCTTGCTGATGAACTCACGTGCGTAGCCTTCTTCAATCAGAGCATCGGTCAGCTTGGTATCCAGGACAACCGTCAGCTTGCCGTCAACTTGCGAGGTATAGCCTTCCTTCTTGACGGCTTCTACCAGCACATCTTCTTTGTTTAGTACGATATCGGTATCGTCCATACGCAATGTGACGGTTTCACCTTTTTCGAAGGCCGCAACCACGGCCGAGCCGTCCAGCTTCTGCAGTTCTCCGCGCATGCGGCCCAGGAAGCGGCCGTAGCGGGATTTCAAAGTGAAGAAGTTGGGCTTCAGGTCATAGCTGACAAATTCGCCGGCATTCTGGATAAACTGCACGTTCTTGACGTTCAGCTCGTCTTCGACCAGGGATTTGTAGGCTTCACCGAAGTCCGCACCGCAGATATACAGGGTGGACAGCGGCTGACGAACCTTGATATTGCTCAAATTGCGGCAGGCACGGCCAAGCTGCACCACGTTTTCTACGGCGGACATCTGGCGCTCCGCATCCGCATCAATCATGCTCTCGTCACATACGGGGAAGTCGCACAGGTGCACGCTTTCGGGAGCGTCATGATCCACGGTGCGCACGATGTTCTGATAGATGCTTTCGGACATGAAGGGGACGAAGGGAGCAATCAGACGGCAAAGGGTGGACAACACGGTGTAGAGGGTAATAAAGGCGGCTTCCTTATCGCCTTCCATGCCCTTGCCCCAGAAGCGGTCACGTCCCAAACGAATATACCAGTTGGAAAGCTCATCCACAAAATCGGTCAGCTTGCGGGTGGCTTCGGGAATGCGGTAGTTGGAAAGATCATCATCCACCCCGCGGATCAGCGTGTTCAAGCGGCTGAGAATCCACCTGTCCATCAGGGACAGCTGCGCCTTTTTCAGATCATGCTTGGTGGGATCAAACTGATCGATATCGGCATAGAGTACGTAGAAATAGTAGGCGTTCCACAGCGTGCCCATGAATTTGCGCTGATACTCGGAGACATTGGCCTTGGAGAAACGGCTGGGCAGCCACGGCGCGCTGGCGGCATAGAAATACCAGCGCACGGCGTCTGCACCCTGATCGTCCAGTACATCCCAGGGGTCAACTACGTTGCCCAGATGTTTGCTCATCTTGCGGCCGTCGGCATCCTGAACATGACCCAGCACCAGGCAGTTTTTGAAAGGCGAGCAGCCGAATGCCTGCGTGGAGATGGCCAGCAGGGTGTAGAACCAGCCGCGTGTCTGGTCAATGGCTTCGGAAATGAAATCGGCCGGGAAGCGGGACTCGAATTTGTCCTTGTTTTCAAAGGGATAGTGCCACTGCGCAAAGGGCATGGAGCCGGAATCGTACCAGCAGTCAATAACCTCCTTGACGCGGTGCATGGGCTTGCCGCAGTGCGGGCAGCGCAGAACAACCTGATCGATGTAGGGGCGATGAAGCTCGGGCAGGTTGACTTCGCCGATGGCCATATCCAGCAGTTCCTGCTTGCTGCCGATGACGTGCATGTGGCCGTCCTCGCACAGCCAGATGGGCAGCGGCGTGCCCCAGTAACGCTCACGGGAAAGACCCCAGTCCACCACGTTCTCAAGGAAGTTGCCCATGCGGCCTTCCTTGATGTTGTCGGGCATCCAGTTGACGGAGCGGTTGTTGGCAACCAGCTGATCGCGCACGGCGGTCATGCGGATAAACCAAGTGGGGCGGGCATAATAGAGCAGCGGGGTATCGCAGCGCCAGCAGAAGGGGTAATCATGGGCGAAGGGCACAGCGGCAAAGAGCAAACCGCGCTGCTTCAAATCTTCCAGAATCAGCGGATCGGCATCCTTTACAAATACGCCGGGCCAAGCCGTTTCGGCCGTCATTTTGCCCTGCGGATCGACAAGGTTGATAAAGGGCAGGCCGTTTTCACGGGATACGCGGTTATCGTCTTCACCGAAGGCGGGGGCGATATGCACGATGCCGGTACCGTCTGTCATGGTGACATAATCATCACAGATGACAAACCAAGCCTTCTTATCGGGCTCTACAAAGCGATACAGCGGCTCATACTCCAGACCATGCAGGGCAGTGCCGGGCATTTCATCCAGAATTTCGGGCTCTTTGCCCTCCAGCACCGTTTCCACCAGTGCCTTGGCCATGATGTAAATGCGGCCTTCGGCGCGCACATGGCAGTAGGTTTCATGGGGATTGACGCACAGCGCCAGGTTGCTGGGCAGCGTCCAGGGGGTGGT
>CAVFPH010000035.1:0-21352 GCA_963624325.1 bacterium | reverse complement strand
GAAGGAGAGATTTGAACTCTCGCACCGGTTATCCCAGTCTACTCCCTTAGCAGGGGAGCCCCTTCGGCCTCTTGGGTACTTCTCCATTGGCCTGCTGTGTGAAACGATGAAAGTGGCGGAGAGAGAGGGATTCGAACCCCCGGTGCCTTTCGACATCACCAGTTTTCAAGACTGGCGCCTTAAACCACTCGGCCATCTCTCCGCATGGGCTCGACAGCCATCATCATCGAATCGCTAAGATAGTATAGCAGGGTTTGCCCCGGTTGTCAACCTTTTTTTATAATTTCAATGAAAATGGGAATTGCAGCATTTTGAAGCGGCACTTGCTTTGCAAATTCGCGCATTCCTGTAATTTCAGCAGGGTTTGCAATAAGTTGACATAGATTTTGAGAAAACCGAATTTTGAAGGTATTGACATATGAATTTCAAATTTGTATGATTAACCCGCAGGACGGAAAGATTCTGACGATGCCTGCGCAGCGAAAATTTTAGGATTTGATTTATTTTGACGGAGGGACAGGCGAATGCTGAAAATTGAACACCTGACGAAAGCGTACGGCGGAAAAAAGGCAGTGGACGATTTAAGCCTGCATATCAGCACGGGCGAAATATGCGGCTTTATTGGGCATAACGGCGCTGGGAAAACCACCACCATCAAGTCGGTTGCCGGCATTCTGCAGTTTGACGCGGGTGAAATTCTGATAGACGGAAAATCAATCCGCGGGCAGCCGCTTGCCTGCAAACGCGAAATTGCCTACATCCCCGATAATCCTGACCTTTATGATTATATGACGGGCATCAGGTATCTGAACTTTATCGCCGATATTTTCGGCATTGGTGCAGAAACGCGCAAAACGCGTATCCGCGATTATGCGGGACGCTTTGAACTGGCGGATGACCTTGCCCAGCCGATCGCCGCATATTCGCATGGAATGAAACAGAAACTGGCAATTATTGCCGCGTGGATGCATCAGCCCCGCCTGATTATCATGGATGAACCTTTCGTAGGCCTTGATCCGATTGCTTCTCATCTGCTCAAAGGCATGATGCGTGAAGTATGCGACAACGGCGGTGCCATTTTCTTTTCCACCCATGTGCTGGAAGTGGCCGAAAAGCTGTGCGACAAAGTGGCCATCATCAAGGATGGGCGGCTGATCCGCTACGGCACGATGGAAGAAGTGCGGGGCGATGCCTCACTGGAGCAGGTATTCCTGGAACTGGAGGGAGACGCATGCTGAAGGTTCTGCTGAAGAAGCAGATGATGGAAATTTACCGCATCTACTTCTATGACGCAAAAAAGAACACGGCACGCTCCAAAGCCTCCGTGATTCTCAGATTTGTTCTCTTCATATTGCTTATGCTGGCGGTGCTCGGCGGCATGTTTACGGCCCTGTCCCTTGCGCTGTGCGCGCCCATGGCGGCAGCGGGAATGGACTGGATGTATTTTGCCCTGATGGGGCTGCTGGCCATCCTGCTTGGCATATTCGGAAGCGTATTCAATACCTATGCCGGATTGTACCTTGCCAAGGATAATGACTTGCTTTTGTCCATGCCCATCCCCGTAAATGACATCATGGCATCACGCCTGCTCAGCGTTTATCTGATGGGGTTGATGTACTCCGGCATTCAGCTGCTGCCGGCCATCATTGTATACTGGGTTACGGTTTCCGCAGAAATTCGGGTGATTGCAGGCTCGCTGCTGTTCTTTTTGATGATCAGCATATTTGTGCTTACCCTTTCCTGCGCCCTGGGATGGGTAGTGGCCAGGATCAGCCTGAAGCTGAAAAACAAAAGCATGATCACCGTACTGGTTTCACTTTTGTTTTTCGCCGTATATTACTTTTGCTGCTTTAAGGCTCAAACCGTCATTACCGAACTGCTTGCCAATGTCGCCTTGTACGGCGATGTAATAAAGGATTCGGCTTATCCGGTTTACGTGTTCGGCAATGCCGCACTCGGAAACGTCGGCGCTGCGGCTTGCGTTTCGGCCGTTGTATTGCTGCTTTTCGGGGTGATGTGGATGGTGCTGTCCCGCAGCTTTTTGCGGGTTGCCACGGCATCCGGCAAGACGGAACGCAGGGAATACCGCGAAGGCCGAATCCATACCAGAAGCGCTGATGCTGCTTTGCTCGGAAAGGAATTTTCTCATTTTCTGTCCAGCCCGACCTATATGCTCAACTGCGGCATGGCCACCCTTTTGCTGCCTGTGTTCGGTATTATGCTGCTGATTAGGGGACAGGCAATCCTTTCTGCGTTTATGCCGCTGCTGGACGATTATGCGGATGCGATACCGCTGCTGCTTGGCGCAGTGCTTTGCCTGATTGCCTCCTTGAACGATACCGCAGCGCCATCGGTTTCTCTGGAAGGCAGAAGCCTGTGGCAGCTGCAGTCCCTGCCGATTCAGCCCTGGCAGGCACTTCGGGCAAAGCTGCTCATGCAGGTCATTATCACTGCGATTCCACTGCTGATTGCCTGCATATGCACGGCAATTACGATAAAGTGCGGAGCGGCTGAAACGGTGCTTTTGATTCTGATGCCGCAGTGCACGGCACTTCTGCTGGCACTGCTTGGATTAACCATGAGCGTAAAACTGCCGAATTTTACATGGACAAGCGAAATTAAGCCGATTAAACAAAGCGCCGGCGTTGCGGGGTCCATCTTCGGCGGAATGCTTTATGCCATGGCGATGATTATCTGTTATATCCTGTTCGGACATGCCATGGGATCGGCGCTTTACATGGCTGTCTGTACGCTGCTTAGCCTGCTGCTGTCCGCAGTTCTTTATCTTTGGCTGAAGAAGAAGGGCTGCGCCCTCTTTGCCGCACTGTAAAAATGCATAAAACAACGGCCTTTGCGGAGAGACACGCTTTCCACAAAGGCCGTAATTTTAGTTTTGGATTACAGTGCGTTGATGGTGTTGTACAGCGAACGGTTGAAGGGACGGCGTGCCTTGAGCGCCTTTTCGATGTCCTCATGGTAAACCTTGCCGTGCTTCATGCCGATTACGCGGTTGCTGACACCGTGCTGGAGCAGGTTGACCGCCAGCACACCGGATTCGAAGGCAAAGGAAGCATCGCGGGCAGTCGGCTGAGCGCCGCGCTGGGTGTAGCCGATTACCGTATGGCGCACCTCGGGAAAAGAGCCGTCCGGCATGGTGGTTTTGCGCTTGAGGACGCTGGCAAAGCGGTACGCTGTCATGGGCTCACCCTCAAATACCTCTTTGCCGTAGGGCTTGAGGAACTTATATACATCAAAGGGAGCCATCATTTCCCAGCTGCCCTCTGCCACCACGATGGTGCTGCGGTAGTTGCCGCGGTCAATCTGGCTCTGCAGACGGTGGGAAATCTGATCTACCGTCCAGCGCTTGGCCTCGGGGGCAATGACGATCTCCGCACCGGTAGAAGAAGCGGTCATCAGGGCGATGTCACCGCAGTGACGGCCCATTACCTCTACTACGTGGGGACGGTCATGGGAACGGGAGGTCGCGCGGATGGAGCGCACGGCATCCACGCAAACGTTGACGGCGGTATCAAAGCCCAGCGTCATTTCGGTATAGGCCAGGTCGTTGTCGATGGTCCCGGGAATGCCGATGCAGGGGATACCCTGCTCGCACAGCGCGCGGGCCCCCTGGAAACTGCCGTCTCCGCCGATGACGATCAGACCGGCAACGTCCATATCATGCAAAAGCTTTGCGGCGCGAACCTGCACATCCTTCTGCTTGAATTCGACACAGCGGGCGGTGCGAAGCTGCGTACCGGGAAGGTCGGCGATATCCAACGCTTTTTCCAGGTTCAGTTCCATGAAATCGGTCTTCGGGTTCTTGCCCAGCAGGCCGTTGAATCCGCGATCTACACCCAGCAAAGGCATGTTGAGCAGTGCGGCGCTGCGGGCGATGGCGGTAACCGCAGCGTTCATTCCGGGGCTGTCTCCTCCGCTGGTCAGTACGGCAATATAAGGCATAATGTGCTCATTCTCCTTTCAAACGCGGCAATGCCGCGGGCAGCTTCAAATTGCGGCGGATTGGTAATTTCCAAAAAAATCACCGAATTATTATATCACACTGCTATTCAAATTAGCAATTCTGTTTTTTACTTTTTGGATCGATTTGGATAATGTGTTCAAAATCAAACGCTGTCTATGTATTTTTTGGATAGAAAAAACGCCGAGAGGCTTTTCCTCTCGGCGCCTTGCCGATATGCTTTTCAGCCGATACCGCCCGTTACCGCATCGCAGCTCAAAATTTCTTCTGTCAATGCATCCAGGGTAACGGCAACGCAGAATTCATTTCCGCTTACTGAGGCAGGGATGTACCAGGTCAGCGACCATATCCGCTGTCCGTTGGTGCGCTGGTAGATATAAGCATCGGTCAGCTCAGTATACTCGTCTTCAAAGGCATCCTGTGTCAGGTTAAATTCTTCCATCAGTGCGGCGATAGCGAGCTCTTCCGCACGCTCCTGCGTGATATCCTGCGAGCCTGCCTTGACGATGCGCGCAACCTCGCCGTCGTAGTAAACTTCGTCCTCCTCGAGCGCACGAGAGGCAGCAGACACAATGGGGGTGGGGGTGACATTGCTGGCGGACAGAGAGAAAACCTGCATCGCGTATTCATGATAGGGCGCTTCTGCTTCGCCCATCATCCATCCGTCGGTGTCCTCGGCCAGATAGGCTGCCATTACGTTTGCGTCCCAGTGATCGATATCTGCCGTGCAGCCGTCATAGCTCCATTTGGCAGTGGTTGTGCCGCCGCTTACATGCACGGTGTAAACGCCCAGCAGCGTTGAGGGAACGCCATCGTTGCTTGTAAAGGTGACGGTGTAATCTCCGCCGATGTTTTCTTCCGCTTCGGCGTTAAACAGCGCCAGCATGCCGGAAGTAAAGTGGTATTGGCGGGTCAGCGCTTTGCGTGCCATCATTATGGCATTGCTGCGTTCGGAACGCTGAACAAATACGGCGGCCAGCGCGCAGACACTTACCAGTACAAGCACCATGACGCATACCATGGCTACGGTTAATTTTCTTTTCATCACAGGTTGATTCCTTTCCTCGATTGTCCGGATCACGCGCCGCGCGTGCGCATCGTCCCAGGTTGCCCCCGCAAACGCACGGTCAACGCTTTGCCGCAGATCATTCTTCATCGTAGTACCACCCCTCCAGTTGCTTGCGAAGCAGTTTGTTGGCCTGTTTCAGCAGGTGCTTTGTCCCGCTGCGCGTTGTTCGCAACGCTTGTGCTACGTCATCTAATTTCATGCCTTGATAATAACGCAGGAGTACGGCTTCGCGCATATGCGAGGGCAGCGCCGATACTGCTTGAATTACCGTACTGTCCGGCGGATCGGGGTTATAGACATCTTCCGGCAGCGCAGAGAGATCGGCATATCGATCGTTATGCCGCATCCATGCGGAGCGCAGCATGTCGCGACAGGTGTTGATGGCGATTTTCATCAGCCAGGCCTGTTCGCTGCAATCGCCGCGGAAGGTATTCAGCTTGGCATAGGCCTTCAGAAATGTTTCCTGCACAGCGTCTTCTGCCAAAGAATAATCGCGCAGATACAGACAGCACATGCGCAGCAGCGCCGTGCCGTACTGCGACATCAGCCGTTCCAGGACAGATTGCCTATCCTGCATTCCATCCGTTTGCACCCGTTCGCCCCCTTTCACATATTTGACGAGGAGAATGATAAAAATGGACACGGGAAATGAAAAAAAGATTGCCGAGCGGTAAGCCCGGCAATCCTGTGCGTAGAATGATTACTTTACGGTAATGCGGCCCTGGGGCTGAGCGTACTGCTGACCTACAACACCGCCGAGCTCCTGTTGCACGTAGTTGACCAGCGCATCTTCCAGCGCAACGCCCGTGTCATAGCCTGCGGTGGCATAGGCATACTTGAAGGCGTAATAGGTATCGCCGCCGGCACCGATGAAATCGTTGGTAGCGATGGTGTAGAGGGCATCCTTGTCAAAGGGTTCGCCGCCTACGGACTCGATCGTCACGCGTGCGCCGGGATTGGCGGGGGCAAAGTAGGTGGAATCGGGATACTGCTCGCCCTTTTCATAGGGAACGGAGGTATCGATGGTATATACGATGCCCGAAACCTGCGGGAAAGCGCCAACCGCATCGGGGGTGGAGAAGGTGCCGGCCTCCAGCGCCTCCAGCAGTTCAGCGCCGGTAACGGTCAGTACAACCACCTGATTGCCGAAGGGGAAGATGGTCTTCATATCCTTCATGGTGATTTCGCCCGCCTTGATGGAGGCACGGATGCCGCCGCCGTTGGTCAGGGCCGCCACCACATGATCGCCCACGGACTGACGGGCGGACCACAGGATGGCATCGGTGGAGAAGTCGCCCAGGTTGGTTTCCTGCGTGCGTACACCGGGTGCCTTGTTGCCGTCCAGATCCACTTCGGTGGTGGCAAAGGCAACGGACAGCTGCGCTTCGACTTCGTCATTGCGGCTGTTTACGATTTCCGCAACCTCTTCGTCATTGGGCTTGTACATATCGGACAGCAGGTTGCTGTCGCACTTCCACAGCTTGGCAGTCAGCTTTTCACCGTCATAGGCCACATAGCCGATATTGCCGAAGTATTCGCCGGTGGATACCAGCAGCGTGGTTTCGCCCTCGGTCTTGGTATTCACGGCGTTGCCGCCGTCAATCACGGTGTGGCTGTGACCATCGATGAACAGGTCAATGCCGGTGGTATTGGCGATGACATCGAGGGAGCGGTTGCCGGTGCTCTCGTCATCCACGCCCAGATGGCCCAGGCAGATGATCAGATCGCAGCCCGCTTCGGTCAGCGCATCCACCTGTGCCTGCGCGCAGGCGTACAGTTCTTCGCCGGCCAGGAAGGTAATGCCGCGCACCTTGTCCGGGTGGGTCTTGGTCATGGCTTCGGGGGTATCCAGACCGAACACGCCCACCTTAAAGCTGCCCTTTTCAAAGATCACATGATCGGTGAATTTCAATTCGCCGCTGATTTTATCAAGGATGTTGGCGGCAAGAATGGGGAATTCGGCAACCTCGGCATTTTGCAGCAGGTTGTCAATGCCCCAGTCCAGTTCATGATTGCCGGGTGCCATTGCATCATAGCCCGCAGCGTTCATGAATTCAATGGCAGTTTTGCCGTAGTCCAGATTGACCAACGGAGTGCCTTGGGATGCATCGCCGGCATCCAGCAGGAGCACCTGCGCCCCCTGGGCTTCCAGATCCTTCTTGATCCGGGCAATGGCGGCATAGCCCCAAATGCCGTCAGAGGACACATCACGGCCGTGAATATCGTTTGTATGCAGGATGATCAGCTGGCCCTCCAGCGCACCGCCCTCGGCCAGTGCAGGCACAGCCAAACCCAGCGCCAGTGCCAGGCTAAGCAGGAGACAGATCAGCTTTTTAAAAGACATGAGAGTTCCTCCTTTTTTTTATAGCCGCCAATGAATACGCGCGGCTTTTTTGTTCTTTTATATTAGCAAATTCATCTGACGCCGTCAATATGATAATTCCATTATTTGGAGATAAAAAACAGCGTATTATCAATAAAAAAATTTATGCTCATTTGCAATTTGTTCAAATGCAGTTCATAAACGTTTGATATCATACAATCGTCGAAGGGAAAGCAGCCGGTAAAACGGCAGCCGAAGCTTCTTTATATATTATATATACACACACTGTCCCGTCCGGACACGGCTGAAAAAGGTGCCGTGCGAGGGCGGGACAGACAATTTTGGGGCTGTGCGATTGCCGCAGAATGTGCTATACTGGTTCGGTGGAGGAAAATGCAATGAGTCAGGATGAAATTCGCGGGAACCGTGATACGGGATTATTGAAAATGATTGCCCTTGTCTGCATGGTAATCGACCATGCTGGGGTTCGCCTGATGGGAAACGCACTGGAATGGCGGCTGATCGGGCGAATTGCCTTTCCGCTTTATCTTTGGTGTATGGTGGTCGGCGCGTGCTGCACGCGGAATCCGCGTCGCTACACATTGCGGCTGCTGCTCGTCGGCTTGATCTCCCAGCCTTGCTACATGCTGGGGCTGAATCACGGCTGGACCCAGCTGAATGTGTTTTTTACCCTGCTGCTGGGGTATCTTGGCATCTGGGGCATCCGCGAAAACCGCTTCGGCAGCCGTTTCTGGGCCCCCGTGCTGGTATTGGTAATTCCCTGCGCGGTCAGCATGGATTACGGCTGGCGCGGGGTGCTGCTGGCCATGCTGCTCTATGCGGCGCGGAAAAACCGCGGCGCCATCATCGCCGTTATGGTGGCATTCTGCCTCTACTGGGGACAGGGCACACGCTCGATACAGGAGATATTCGGCATCGCCTTGACCGGCAAACTGTTTAATCTGGATGTTGTAAAAAACTTTTTGAAACTGCAGACCATGGCGCTGCTTGCGCTGCCCCTGATCCTGTGGCCGCGCAAAGAGCGTACCCCCTTCCCCAAGGCCGCTGCCTATGCGGTCTATCCGGGACACTTGCTGATTTTGTGGGGTGCGCAGCTGGCATTGGGCATAATAACCATACAGGATAGCCTGAAACTGCTGATTCCGTAATATAAGATAACAATAAGCGGCTGCCTTCGATGCAAGACAGCCGCTTTCGCTTTACTTGATAAACAGATCCTCACGCAGACGATACAGCGTGCAGCCATGCAGCTTATAGCACACAGCATCGATGAACCAGTCGATATCCTTTACGGCATTGTACTGCATATAGCCGTAGTGGTAGCCGTTTACCGAGTCATTTTTCATGTTGCTGTCCGTCCAGCGTACTTCATCGGTGCCGGGATCGTAATCCGCGATGAACAGCAGGCTGTGCGCCCCCTTGCCATAATAGTAATCACCCGTCATCTGAAAGAAATCGCCGGCCTGAACGCTTTCCAGCACGGCTCTGCACAGGGCGCGGTTTTCTTCTTTTGTCTTATCGGCATCATATTTGAACTGAGCGGCAATTTCAAACGGACTGCCGTCCTCGGCGGATTCGATTCGCCACTCGATGCCGTAATCGTAGGGCGCGCAGTTCTTCTTGGAGTTGTTCAGCGGCATGTGCAGTTCAAGGTCGGGGTATTCCTTCATGGCATAGGCATCCTTGAAGGTATCAAAGAGGCGTTTGACAAAATTCTTGCAGATGCCGCGGTCCCAATCCTCCTTGGCGGGGGCATGATAGTAGTAGGGATCCTTGTAGTTTTCGGCAGCCAGGTTAAACATATCCTGGAACAGTTTGTCCCGGGGGGATAGGATGCTAACTGTTTGACGGCTTTCCGTCGGATAGCCGTGGATATCGTTTTCACCGTAGCCGATCACCGTGACAACAGCGCCCCGGGTATATTGCAGGGTGTCAAAGGTATAATCCGCATTGCCGCCGTCAAAGGACAGCGTGGTGGTTTCACCTTCGTAGGTCAGGATTACCTCCATGCGCAGCACGTTTTTTCCGTTTGCCTGCACATGCAGCTTGCCGCCCGCGTCATAGCTCTGCCCGGCCTGCGGCGCCGTAATGGTTACGTGCGGGGCGGGCACGATCTGGCTGTAGGAAATCTCCTCCTCGCTAAAAGAGCAGGCCGGAACAAGCATCATGAAAACAATCCAGAGGATCAAAAAGCGCTTCAAGGCAGGTACCTCGCTTTCGACGGATGACGGCTTCATGTTATCTCAAATGCAGGGCAATGTAAAGCCTTTGGCGGAAAATTTGCAATCGGCCCCTCAGCCGAGCGTTTGACGAAGGAATTCACGGGCATCCTTAAGGGCCGGCAGGGTTTCCTCCCGCCCTTCAAATTCTACGGACAGGTATCCCGCATAACCTGCATTTTCTAAAATCCGCAGGCAGGCACGAACGGGCACCACCCCGTGCCCGACCACCGTACCGCGCAGGTAATTGCCGCCCCGTGTGCCGAACCAGCCGCCCACGGGCATTCCCTCCTGACCGGATTTGAAAAGGAAATCCTTCACATGCGCATGCACGGCATACGGCGCGGCAATGCCGACTGCGTGGCAGGGATCCTCATCCGCGCAGAGAAAGTTGCCGATATCCACCAGCCATCCATAATTATCGTGGTTAACGGCTCGCATCAGGTAAACCATGCGGTCGCTGTCCTGCATAATGCGGCCGTGATTCTCCGTGCAGGTGCGGATTCCGAGCTTTTGTGCATAATCCGCCACATGGCGGATGCCGGGTACCACCCGGTCAACACCGTCCCGCCAGTCACGCAAATCATCCAACGCCCAGAAAGCATCGTGACGCAGCACTTTTGCGCCGAGCAGCGCGGCAATATCCGCGCACCGGCAGATGCGCTCAGGCTCCTCGGCAGGTGCGCATCCGTGCCCGCGCAGAAAATCCGCGCTGACGGTATAGGCGGGAATATCCAGGCCGATTTGGGCGCAATAGGTCTTCAAATGGCTTGCAAGCTCCTCTGTGCTTTTTTCGGCGGGTGCGTAGTTCAAATCCAGATCAATAAACTCAATACCGTCATAGCCCATGGCAAGCGCCTGATCGCAGGCTTCAAAGTAGGTCATTCCCCGCTGGAGAAGGGCACGGAAACTGTAGCTGCTGACACCGATTTTCATAGCCGGGATCCTTTCATTTGAGTAGAAGTAATTGTATAAAAATACTGAAAATTTGCCGCGATAATCGTGATCAAACCGATTGCCGTCCGAAATGGCCTTTCCCGCGGCTTCAGGCTGCACCGGCTTCTCACTGACAGGTATTATAACATGAACAAGTGGGTACGAAAAGAGCAATTTTCACTTTGCTTCCGCAGGGCTGCTGCGGCATCCCTCCCGGATGGCTATTTTTTTGCCGTAAGGTGCGAAAAGTGAGCATTTCCTCTTGACAAGAGACGGAAAAAAATTCATAATATTATACGTGCGTAACTATTTAATGCGCAAATTATAAGGAGGAGAGACCATGAAGAAGTTTTTCTCACTTGTTTTGGCTCTGTGCATGATCATGAGCGTGACTGCATTCGCCGAAACCGCCGAAGAACCGTCTTACACCTACAACTCCAGCCTTAGCACGTTCCCGACGAACTGGAATCCGCATCAGTATAAGACTGCTACGGACAACAGCGCCGTGCTGGGCTACATTGCAGACAGTTTCTTCACTTTCGACTTCAATGAAACCAAGGATTCCTACATGATGCGCCCCATGATGGCCGTCGGTGAGCCCGAAGATGTCACCGCCGACTATGTGGGCGAAGAGTGGGGCATCGAAGAGGGTGCTACCGGCCGCGCCTGGAAGTACACCCTGCGCGACAACCTGAAGTGGGAAGACGGCACCCCCATCACCGCTGAAGACTATGTCTACTCCGTGATGAAGCAGCTGAACCCCCTGGCTCAGAACTATCGTGCTGACTCTTTCTACTCCGGCTCCGTGGTAATCCACAACGCCGAAGCCTATGCAAAGTCCGGCATGTATGCCTACTCCAGCATGATCGACACCAGCGTGCCCTCCACCTACATTGATGAGAGCGCTTTCACCGTTGGTGATGACGGCTACTACACCCTGGACGGCAAAGATGTCAAGGTGTGCCTGGATGACAGCAACCTGTGGTCTTCCAGCAGCCTGAATGAGTACTATGCCGCCGGTTACTTCTCTGAGGACATCTACAATGTTCTCAAGGGCGGCGAAGCCGAGGATGGCTACATCAAGGTTAACGCCGAAATCGTTGACGCGATGCAGCTGCTGGTTGCCAACCTGCACGGCGCTGAGACGGTTGAAGCTTATGCCGAGTCCGCCGCTGACTACGCCTACCAGGAGTGGGAAGAGTTTGTCCTGCTGGGCAGCGACAACCCCGAAATGTCCTTTGACGCCGTTGGCGTGAAGGCTCTGAGCGATACCGAAGTTGTCTTCATCCTGGACAAGTCCCTGCAGGGCTTCCAGCTGAAGTACAACCTGGATGTAACGCTGGTCAACAAGGATCTGTACGAAAAGTGCGAAAAGTACGAGGATGGCGTTTACACCAACACCTACGGCACCTCTGTTGAGACCACCATTTCCTACGGTCCCTACAAGCTGGTTTCCTTCCAGCAGGATAAGGAAATCGTCTTTGAGAAGAACGAGAACTGGTACGGCTACAGCCTGCCCGAAAACGAAGGCTTCTATCAGACGACCCGCCGCGTAACCACCTACGTTGCCGAGGACTCCACCCGCATGGAAATGTTCCTTGCCGGCCAGCTGGACTCTATCGGCCTGACCAAGGACTATGCTGATGAGTACGAATCCTCCGAATACTGCTACACCTTCGAGGATGCCTCCGTATTCGCCATCACCCTGAACCCCAACATGGAAGCGCTGGCTGCCAACCAGGCGACCGCCGGTGAGAACATCAACAAGACCATCCTGACCGTGAAGGAATTCCGTCAGGCTCTGTCCTTCTCTCTGGATCGCGCTGCCTACAACATCGCCTGCGTGCCCGGTGCCGCTCCTGCCTTCGGTCTGTTCGGCGATACCATCGTCGGCGACGTTGAAAATGCTATCTTCTACCGTGATACCGATGCTGCCAAGCAGACGCTGGTCAACTTCTGGGGTCTGGCTGACGAAGTCGGCGACGGCAAGATGTATGCTACCCTGGACGATGCCATCGATTCTATCACCGGTTACAACCTCGAAATGGCCCGTGACTACTTCAACAAGGCTTATGATATCGCCATCGAGACCGGCCTGATGGACGAGGATGACATCATCCAGATCACCATCGGTCTGCCCTCTGCTTCTTCCACCACTTACAACCGCGGCTATGAGTTCCTGGTGAACAACTATACCGAGGCTGTTGTAGGCACCAAGCTGGAAGGCAAGCTGACCTTCACCCGTGACGATACCATCGGCAACGGCTTCGGCGATGCCCTGCGCAACAATCAGGTTGATATGCTGTTCCTGGTTGGCTGGAGCGGATCTGCCTTCGATCCCTACTCCCTGATGGAAGCTTATGTAAGCCCCAACTATCAGTATGACGCGGCTGTTGACTACTCCACCACCATGATGACGGTTGAGCTGTCCAGCGGCACCCTGACCAGCGATGTTGTGACCTGGTATGAAATCATCAATGGTACCACCCACACCGTAAAGAACGCTGCCGGCGAAGATGTTGAAATCGTGCTGCCCTACAGCTACGATGAGACCATTGCTTATGACCGCCTGCTGGTTCTGGCTGAGATGGAAAACACCCTGCTGCAGAACTATGACTTCATCCCGACCACCAACGATGCTTCGATGGGTCTGAAGGGCATGAAGATCGAGTACTACGTAGATGAGGAAGTCTACCCGATGTCCTACGGCACCGATCTGAAGTACATCACGTACAACTACACCGATGCTGAGTGGAATGCCTTCGTGGCTGATCAGGGCGGCGTTCTGAACTACAAGTAATTCCATTCGGAATCCCGGTTCTGTAATTTGAACCGATGAGCCCGCCGACGGCGAAAGAGACATTATCTTTCGCCGTCGGCTTGGGCTCAGCTAAGAATTACATGATTGTTTGGAACAAAGTACCAAGGCGAGAATGACACCCTGCAGATGCCTTCTTACCTTGGCTATGTTTGTCTTTATACTTCAATCTTCATTTCTTACGGCTGTACCCGAAAGCGGGTGCGCTTGCGCCGAGAAAGAAAAAGGGTACATCGCTGACGAAAGTCAGTTCGGATGCAGCCGTAAAAAATGGAAGGAGCTACGGCATGGTTAAATATGTATTCAAGCGGTTGCTGCTCATGCTGATGGTGTTCATGATCATTATCTCCATGTGCTTTGTTTTGGTAAAGCTTTTGCCAAGCAAACCCGCGGAGCAGTTTGGCAAGGACAAACAGCTTATTGAGATGCGCCGCGAAGCACTCGGCTATAATAAGCCGCTGATTGAGCAGTACGCGATTTTTGTCCGGAAGTCGCTCATCGGCGGGGACTGGGGCATCAGCGAAACGCTCTATACCGGCAAGGATGTGTGGGATGTCTTCATGTCGAAGATGCCCGCAACCGTGATGGTAAACGTGTATACCATGGTTTTTGCGGTCCCGCTGGGCCTGCTGCTGGGTATCTATGCTGCCCTGCGCAAAAACAAGTGGCAGGATAACTTTATCTCCACGGCCGTTATGATATTTGTTTCCGTGCCAAGCTATGTGTATGCATTCTTGGTGCAGTGGCTGCTGTGTTTTAAGCTGCAGTGGTTCCCGTTCCAGATGAAATCCGGCTATGATTATTTTTCGTGGGACATGTTTGTTTCCATCGTGCCGGCCATCCTTTCTTTGGGATTCGGCACGGTAGCCGGTTTGACACGCTATGTTCGTGCGGAACTGACGGAAGTGCTGACCAGCGACTTCCTTCTCCTTGCGCGTACAAAGGGCCTCAGCCGCAGCCAGACGACAATCCGCCATGCCCTGCGCAATGCAATGGTGCCTGTTTTCCCCATGATCCTGGGTGAGTTTATCGGCATCATGTCCGGTTCTCTGATTATCGAGCAGATTTTCGGTATTCCCGGCGTTGGCCCGCTGTATGTTGCTTCCATTGCATCTACGCCTCCGGATTACAATTTCTTCCTGCTGCTGACGGCATTCTACACGTTGATCGGCCTTGCCTCCAACATCGTGGTGGATATCAGCTACAGCTTCATTGATCCGAGAATCAGAATGGGGAGCAAAAAGTGATGAGTGAGAAAAAAATAAATTATGCTGACCTGCCTGATTCCTGCTTTGAACGCGTTCCGCTGGAAGGACGCCTTCATGATAAGGCCTTGGAAAGCAAGCCGATCGGTTCTTTCCGGGATGCGCTGAGCCGCTTCTGCCGCAATAAGAGCTCCGTAGTGGCAGCGGTGATCATCTTGATGCTGCTGCTTTATGCCATCTTGGTGCCGATGTTCTGCGAGACGAACTATTCCCTTCGTCTGACCGACACGACCTATCTTCAGTATATTAAGCTTCCTCCCAAGATTTCATGGCTCGGCTGGCTGGGTCTGGACGGAACAAAGACAATCACCGTCAACGAGACAGACTATATCAAAATGTGCGCCATCGGGCAGGAAACCGGCCATACGCCGATCCTTGAGGTGACGAAGGCAGCCTACACGGATTCGAGGAGCAACAGCTCAACCAAGTATTATGACCTGAAGGTAGATGTCTACCAAAACATGGGCATGATGACGCTGACGCTGACCCCCGCCGAGTATGAGAACATTCAGACCTGGCAGGATGAAAACCAGATTCAGGTAATCTATCCCGCCATTACCGATGCCAAACAGACCAATGCCAATGTCTGGTATGAGGTGACCAAGAAGGGTGTGCCCAAGCTGGATAAAGAGGGCAATCTGCAGCCGATCTACCGCACGACAACCACCAGCGATACGTCCTATCATTCCATCCGCATTGCCGCGGACAATGATCCTGAAAAGCCGCTGGCATATGCCCGCGTAACCGGCACATCCGAAAACAAGAGCTATGTTGTGCGCGTGGACAAGTACAATTACTTCCGCTATCGCTACGGGTTTGAGCCTTCCTTTGTATTCGGCACGAATGCTACGGGCCAAGATATCTTCACCCGCCTGGCGGCCGGCGCACGCTTCTCCTTCCTGCTTGCCATCAGCATTTCCCTGATCAACCTGGTAATCGGTACCTTCTACGGCGCCGTGCAGGGCTATTACGGCGGCTGGGTGGACATGACCATGGACCGTATTTCGGACGTCCTCAGCGGCGTACCCTTCATGGTTGTCACAACGCTGTTCCAGCTGCACTTGGCCAAAACCGTCGGACCTGTCTGGTCACTGATCTTCGCCTTTGTGCTGACAGGCTGGATCGGCATGGCATCGCGTGTGCGCATGCAGTTCTA
Source organism: bacterium (assembly GCA_963624325.1). Taxonomy (GTDB): domain Bacteria; phylum Bacillota; class Clostridia; order Christensenellales; family Aristaeellaceae; genus SFMI01. The sequence continues at coordinate 5,566 of CAVFPH010000035.1, read as the reverse complement.
CCGCTTCAAGGGACAGGAGTATATCCTGGCTGCGCGCACCCTGGGCGCCAGCGATTTCAGACTGATGTTCAAGCACATTTTCCCCAACTCTCTGGGCACGATCATCACAGGCTCTGTGCTGGTTATTCCGGGCGTTATCTTCTCCGAATCCAGCCTGACATACCTGGGCATCGTGAACCTGGAATCTTCGACCATGACAAGCGTCGGTACGATGCTGGCAAACGGCAAGAATTATCTTTCAACGGATCCCTACATCATCTTCTTCCCTGCGCTGTTTATTGCGCTGCTGGAAATTTCCTTCAACCTCTTCGGCAACGGTTTGCGCGATGCCTTCAACCCGTCTTTGCGAGGTGCTGAGTAACATGGAGCAGAAAGAAAAAAAGCTGCAGGTGCGCAACCTGCGCGTATCCTTCCGCACTTCGGGCGGAAAGGTTCAGGCTGTTCGTGATATCAGCTTTGACCTGCACAAGGGAGAAACCCTGGCGATCGTAGGCGAATCCGGCTCGGGCAAGTCTGTCACGAGCAAGGCGATTCTGGGCATTTTAGCAGGCAACGCGATTGTAGAGGGCGGCGAGATCCTCTACGACGGTCAGGATCTGCTTAAAATCCGTGAAGATGATTTCTATCGCCTGCGCGGCGATAAAATCGCGATGATCTTCCAGGATCCGCTTTCCTCCCTGAACCCCATCATGCGAATCGGCAAACAGCTGACAGAGGCCATGCTTCTCAAAGGCAAGGCACGTCAGCGCAGCAGCAAGACGAATTACAATACCAAGCTGAAGCTGCTGGAAAAGTACATGCTTGATGCGAATCCCGATGAGAAGGAGCAGGTCGAAGCGGATATTGCCAAGTTCCAAAAGTTCGAGCTGGCACATACCAAGATGGAGCAGGCGTACAATGCAGCCCATGAGTATGCACAGGATGCCTTGGAAGAAATCGACCATCTGCTGTTCCTCATCGAAAAAAATGCGCTCAAGGACAGCGACAAGCCGAGCATTCGTCAGGTGAGGGAGTTTGCCCGCGGGAGCATTAATCCCTACGTCGTTCCCGAGACGGAACGCGCGTCCATAACGGACAATACCAATTTCAAACTGAACGACCAAAACGACCTTCGCACAAAGTTCTCGAATCTAAAGGAGATCTTGGAGCGTGCCCTTAACCGCGTCGCGGAGGAAGCACCGGACTTTTTCTCCATGGGCTATTTCCAGACCTATGGCAGCGGGGATGTGCCGCAGGGCAGCATTGCCGAGCAAAATGCATTCTATCGTGAGTATCTGGAAAAGAATTTCCTTGACCGCTTTGCGGACCTTGCCACAAAGGGCATTCGGAAGGCCGATGCGGCGTACACCGAAAAACGCCGCGCCGTTGTGGAATCCCTGACAAAGGGCATTGCGCAGCTGGAAGGCAGCACGGTTGAAAGCTTCAAGGACACGGCCGAAGCGCTGTGCAAAGAAGTTGATGCCTCCATCGATCCGCTGGATATTGTAAAGGACTCCGCTGCCTGCACATTCTCCGGCAGTATGAAGAGCTACTATCATACCTTCGCAGAAGGAAAGCGGACGAATGCCCGCAAGGAAGCCAAGTACAACCGTGAGGTTGCGCGGGCTCAAAAGAAGGCTGCCAAAGGGCGTGCATACAAGGTTGCCATGGCAACCACGGTTGATTTTGAGCTGGTCAAGCAGAATATCCTGACGCTCATGAACAACCTCAAGGCGCATTATGAACAGCGCGTGGCAACAGAGCCGAATGAGGACAAGCGCGTAAAGACCGAGCATGTGATTGAGTACCTGAAGGAGAATGCTTCCGGCATGGTAACCCGCATCACAAAGCAGGCTGCAAAGAACAAGGCCCTCAAGCTGATGACGGAGGTTGGTATTTCCGAGCCCCGCAAGCGTTACCGCCAGTATCCATTTGAATTCTCCGGCGGTATGCGTCAGCGCATTGTTATTGCCATTGCCTTGGCTGCAAATCCGGATATCCTGATCTGCGATGAGCCGACGACCGCACTGGATGTAACCATTCAGGCGCAAATCCTTGAGCTGATTAACAAACTAAAGAAAGAGCGCAACCTGTCCATCATCTTTATCACCCACGATTTGGGCGTCGTTGCAAACATGGCGGATCAAATCGCCGTGATGTACGCAGGCAAGATTGTTGAGTACGGCACAAGCCGCGAGATTTTCTATTCGCCTGCACATCCCTACACTTGGGCGCTGCTTTCCTCTATGCCCGATTTGGACAGCAAGGAGCGCCTGGAGGCGATACCCGGAACGCCGCCGGATATGCGTTTCCCGCCGAAGGGCGATGCTTTTGCGGAGCGCAATCAGTATGCGCTGAATGTTGATTTCGAAATGCAGCCGCCGGCATTCCCCATTACGGAAACGCACTGGGCTGCGACCTGGCTGCTGCATCCGAAGGCACCGAAAATCGATCCGCCCAAAGCAGTTATGGAGCGCATAGCAAAGATGAAGCAAAGATCGGAGGCAGAAGCAAATGGATGATCGTGAAGTTTTGCTGAAGGTTGACCATCTTTGCCAGTACTTTGGCAGCAATAAGGCTGTTGACGATGTATCCTTCGATATCAAGAAGGGTGAAGTATTCGGCCTGGTCGGTGAGTCCGGCTGCGGCAAGACCACTACAGGACGTTCTATCATCAAGCTCTATGATATCACATCGGGCAGCATCTATTTCAAGGGCAAGCGCATTGCCGCCGGCACAAAAAGCTATAAGGATGCAATTGCCGCCGCAAGGACGGAAATGAAAACTGCTTCTCCCGAACGCAAGGCGGAGCTGAAGCGCATCATTGAAGAAAACCGTGAGGAAATCCGCAAGGCAAAGTTTGACCACGAGAAGTGCGACAAGATTTACGCAAACGCGATGGTCGAAGAGGTAGATGCCAAGTACGCCGAGATCCTCAAGAATACGCCTCCCGATCAAATGGATAAAATGAAGCAGGAATATGCTTACGAAAAGAAGATCGCGAAGCATCAGCGCTTTACAACCCAGATCCAGATGATCTTCCAGGATCCGATTGCCTCTCTTGATCCGCGTATGACGGTGCATGAGATCATCGCCGAGGGCTTGGCCATCCGCGGGGAGACCAACAAAGCGGTTGTTGAGGAAAAAGTGTTCAAGGTGCTGGAAATGGTCGGCCTTGTGCGTGAGCATGCAGGCCGCTATCCGCATGAATTTTCCGGCGGTCAGCGTCAGCGCATCGGCGTTGCACGGGCGGTCATCATGAACCCGGAATTGATTATTGCCGATGAGCCTGTATCCGCTTTGGATGTATCCATCCAGGCGCAGGTTATCAACCTGCTCAATGACCTCCGTGATCAGCTTGGCCTGACCATCATGTTTATTGCCCACGATTTGTCCGTTGTAAAGTACTTCTCCGATCGTATCGGCGTGATGTACTACGGCCACATGGTGGAAATGGCTTCTTCCGAGGAGCTGTTTGCCCATCCGCTGCATCCGTATACGCAGGCTCTGCTTTCCGCCATTCCGCTTCCCGATCCGGACTATGAGCAGAAGCGTCAGCGCATTCACTATGATCCGCTTAAGGCACACGATTATTCAGTTGATCAGCCGACCATGCGGGAGGTTGCACCGGGGCATTTCGTTCGCTGCAACGATGCGGAATTTGCCCGCTATCAGGCGGAATTGTCCAAATGATATTGACTCAGCCGCCGGGCTAATACCGGCGGCTGAGTTTAATTTCACAGCTTCCGCGGCAATCGCGCATTCTCCTTATTGTGTTGGTTCTGATGCACAGCATATGGCCGGCTTGCTGAGGCAGGCTATTTCCGCTTCTATGTGCTGTGGAAAATTGGGCAGTTGCTGGTCTCCTCCATGGTCTGGGCATTGGCCGCAATCAGCTTTTCTTTTCTGTGGACGAATAGAGCATTGAGCTTCGTTATCTGTTTACGGACAGATGCTGCTGACCACGGCGTTTGGCATTGCTGACGGCTTGCTTGGCAAAACTGTCAAATTTCAGGAAAGAAGGCAGAATGCATGAGCGAAGCGGCGATTCAGGTTAATCCCATTTTCAAAACTTATGGGAAAGTATGGTTTTGAAGGATGTTTCCCCCAATTTGAAAAGGGAAAATGGCGATTTTGCTGCTCTCCGCTGAAATTTGGGACAACTTGGGACGGAATGAGATGAAAATTTGTGCTATAATATACGTCGTGCCGTTGCAAGCCTTGTCTGCATTGCAAGCATGACGAAAAAATCCAGCGCATCGATGGCACAAATGATGTCATTCCATGAAAGGATCTTCAATGAACAAGCAAACTCATCCAAAGGCGCACCGCCGTGCTGTATTCATGATCGCCTTTTCCGCGCTTGCTGCGGGGATTGGCACAACGATAGCCATGGGGATCAGTACTTCACTGTCAGTGAGCGCGAACTGCCGCATTATTAGCGACGCCTTCTTTGTGATCGGCGTTCTCTATACAGGTGTCGGCGCGCTTGTTGCCATATCGACAACCGGCTTTTTTGACATGCTTGCCTATGCCGTCAAAAGCCTGCCGATGCTCTTTTCGGTGCTGCGCAAGCCCAAGGATATCCCGACTTTTTATGATTATAAGACCGCAAAGGCAGAAAAGCGCCAAAAGGCAAAGCTTACGATTCTGATAGTCGGGATTTGCTGCATTGCGGTCTCACTGTTGGCTTTGCTTGGTTACTATTCCCTGTAAGGATATCCATACAGGTAAAGCGGTATTTCACATTCAGCCTCATTCAGAACCGCATTGCGGCGATCTGAATGAGGCTTTTTTGCGCGTGTTGACGCATGGAAAAGGCATTGGTATAATGGGCGGCGATGCCGGCATCCTAACGAACGGCATTCTCCGAAACAGCCTTTTTGTAACTTTTTTGAAATAAATTTTCCGTTTGTGAAACAAAAAGGGCGGCTGTTTCGTCTATAAGAGTGGAACTATGCAATTCAAGGAGGATTTTCGTATGCGCACTGCGTTCAAAACGGCGCTGATTGCCGTGCTTTGCCTGCTGCTGTGTACCGCCGCTGCGGCGGAGAGCAGCGTGACAGTCAGCGCGGAATTCGGTTATGACGGCATCATTACTTATTTGGCCGCCATGCCGCTGAAGGTTACGCTTCAAAATAACGGCGGAGATGCCGAATTTACCTTATCCGTGGATGTAAGCCGTGCTGCTGCCCAGTATGATACCTATGAGTATCCTGTCACATTGGCAGGCGGCGCCGAAAAAGAAATTGTAATCCCCCTCATTCTAAGCTATAAGCAAAACAGTTATACTCTGCAGGTGAAAAAGGGCGATGCGGTGGTTGCCTCTCAAACAATTGCCCCCGCAAAGGTGCTGGCACCCTCTGCGCTGCTGGTGGGCGTGCTGTCCGATAACGCGCAGAATATGAGTTACCTGAACATCAGCACCGCAAATGACCAGCTGATGCGCGGCGAAACCTGGCAGACTATCAGCCTGACGGCAGAAAACTTTCCCGAAACCTATGAAATGATGAAAGCATTCAGCATCCTTGCCGTAGACGGCATTGACGTGACCACCCTGAGCACTGCACAGCAGGAAGCCCTGACG
>CAVFPH010000034.1:20791-21602 GCA_963624325.1 bacterium | reverse complement strand
CCACACCTCCTTTGCCAGATTGAACACCGCCCAAGCCTTGGGCCAGCCGGCATAAAATGCGGCATGGGTGATGACGGCAGCGATTTCTTTTTGCGTTACGCCGTGATCCTTGGCATTTTGAAGATGATACTTCAGGGACGAATCCGTGATTCCCTGCGCCATCAGGGCAACCACGGTAACGATGCAGCGGGTCTTCAGGTCAATATCTTCATTGTTCCAGCTTTCACCGAACAGGATATCATCGTTGTAGTGGGCAAACTCCGGTGCAAACGCGCCAAGCGCGTTTCTGCCTGCTGTCTGGGTGATTTTGGCCATAGCTTTCAGTCCTCCGTTTTTACAATTTTCCGCCGTACACGGGGAAGAAGGATGCCGTGCCGTAATCCCTGATATGCTCGCAATGAAGCAGGGTTTGCATATCATCCTCGGAAATTTCAAAATTTACCTGCATATTTTCGGCAAGATGTCCTTCGCTTGTTGCCTTCGGCAGGGCAATCATGCCAAGCTGCATGCAGTAGCGGATGCACAGCTGCGCCGCCGATACGCCGTACTTTTCCGCCGTTTTCGTGATGATCGGGTTTTTGAGTGCCTCCCCATGCGCAACGGGAGAATAGGCTTCCACCGCAATCTTTTCCCGCTTGCAGTAGTCAATCAGCTCGATCGGCGTATTGGATATGTGCGCCAGAATCTGGTTGACCGCAGGCCTTATCCGACAGACGGACAGGATGTTTTCCACATCTGCTTCCCCGAAATTGGAAACGCCGATGGTGCCTACCTTTCCGCTTGCAGCTGCGTCCTCCAGGGCACGCCATAC
>CAVFPH010000034.1:3543-20781 GCA_963624325.1 bacterium | reverse complement strand
CCCGATTTTCCTCCAAGTAGCGATTATCCGATTGATTCACCTCTGCCCAGGGCTGAGGCGAATGGATGATCATCATGTCAATGAAATCCAGTTTCATTTTTACAAGCGTTTCGTCGATGGAGGCAAGTGCCGATGCATAGCTCTTGTGCTCGGCAGCCACCTTGGATGTAATCCAAATCTGCTCCCGTGCAACGCCGCTTCTGCGGATGCCCTCGGCCACGCCCTCCTCGTTGCCGTAGGCCTGCGCCGTATCAATGTGCCGGTATCCCAGGCGAAGCGCAGTTGCCACGGATTCTGCCGCCCGCGCGTTATCAATCAGCCATGTTCCCATGGCCAACATGGGAATGTATTTTCCGTTGTTCAAAAGAACCTTGTTTTCCGCTGTCATGCCCTATTCCCTCTTTCGCTTTCAGTTTACGCTGTAGCGAATCCACACAGCGCCGCTGTCAAATGTCTTAACGCTCTCCAGCTTCAGCGGGGTAACGGGGCGATCCGCCGGCAGTCCATCAAACACGGCGCTCATGCCGCCGCGGCCGTCAATGCCCGCGCCGATCAACAAGCTGATTTCATCCAGCAGCCCTGCCGCAAGAAAGCCTGCGTTGATGTGCCCGCCGCCGACAACGGCCATTCTTTTTACGCCAAATTTCTCGGCCAGTATTTCGCATGCGCGGGCAAGGTCAATCTTTTCCTTGCCGCAGGCAATCCAAGAAATCTTCTGTCCGTCCAGATAATCCAGGTATTCGCGGCTAACTTCCTCGCTTGTCAGGATCAGCAGCGGCCGCCCGTCATCTGCGTCATTTTGCCACAGCAGTGTCCCATGGGTATCCGCCACAATCTCGTATCCATCGGCATCGGCTGCCTTGGAGAATGCCTCCCGTCCCAGCGGCGTGCAGGATGCAGCCGAAAACTTTCCGGGCAGTGCCATTTCCAGTTCCGCCGTCACCCGACCGCTTACGCGCGTGGGCGCGTCAAGGGCATCCAGCGTGCTGTAGTATTCCTCAACGCCCGGCAGCTGCTCCGTCATGGCGCAGTCAATGCGGCCATCCGCTGCCGTCATCATGTGGCAAACAATATAGGGCTTTTTCATGTGATTTCCCCCCTGATTTTTGTCTTGCGGCACATTCTGCGATGTGCTATACTCAGTGTACCACCTAAACTTCACTTTAGGTCAAGATATTTTTTCGGAGGCAAAATGATGTACACAATCGGGCAGGTGGCGCAGATGTTCGGTTTGCCCGTTTCAACCCTGCGCTATTACGATCAGCAGGGGCTTTTTCCAAGGCTGGAGCGGGAAAACGGCATCCGCAAATTCAGTGAAAACGAAATTGAGGCGCTGCGGGTAATCGAATGCCTCAAAAAATCGGGGCTTGAGATCAAGGACATTCGCCACTTTATGGTGTGGTGCGTGGCGGGCGCGTCCACCTATCCCGACCGCTACAAACTGATTGTCCGCCAAAGGGAACATGTGGAGGCCGAAATTCAGCGTCTGAATCGGGCCCTTGACATGCTGAAGTACAAATGCTGGTATTATGAAACGGCCATGCGGGATGGCTGCGAAGACGGTGCAAAGGCGCTGACGCCCGATGGCCTGCCAAGCGACATTCGCACAGCCTATGAAAACACGCACGGCGAAAGCGGAAAATAAGCACAATCGGCGTCCGACTTTTACAGTCGGGCGCCGATTCCATGTGGTTTATAACATCAGTTCTGTGCTGTCGGTTCGGCGGCGGGAACAATGCGGATGAGGGCAGCGGGTTCATCGGACAGATCTACCGTGAAGCTTGCGCCATCGCCGTCAATAGTATACGCAAGATCGGTTTCGGTGCCGTCCTGGGCAAGAAGTTTAAGCGTTCCGCCATTCACTATCTCGGCAGGCAGGGTAATTTTCACCTGTCCGAATGCCTGCAAAAGCTTTCCGCCGTAGCCGAAGCATACGCTGATCAGCTTTGCGTCCTCGGCAGTCTTCCCCGTGCGGACAATCAGTTCGCCGCCCGGCAGGTGATTGGTAACCGCCACGGCCGCGGCATCTCCGACAAGCGCCAAACCGTCACCCGTGCTGATTTTGCCGCAGATGGGGCATACCGTAAAGCCATCCCCCATCTGATAGTGCCTGTTTTCGCAAAGTGCCCATGCGTGCTCCGTGCAGCCCGAACGCAAACAATCTGTGCTGTGGCCGTTGCCGCTTGGCTGCCATTCCCCGTACCAGTGACCGGCGCCCGTGTTCTCGCGAACAACCGTCTTGGATTCGGAATTCGACCCCCCGCCAAAGTCATACGTCACCGTATAGGTATCCACCGCATCGGTGCAGTCGGCAGGCTTACTGGCGCATGCAACCGTGCTCACCGCCGTTTGCACATGCGCAGCATCCCGCTTGCATACGCGCTGAACGGTGCAGGTGCTGTTGTCAGCGGACCAGGCAATGGTCGGCTCATCCCAGTCATGCTGCAGGGGCTGTGATTTCACCGTCTTGGTTGCCGTCGATGCCCATGTATCGGGGAATACAGCGGTATAGGTAATTATACCCGTCGCAGTGCAGGTGGCGGTGTTCACGCCGGTGATTGTGGCCTGGGAGGTTTCCACATGCGTAGCGTCCCGCTTGCATACGCGCTTGGCGGTGCAGGTGCTGTAATCATCCGCCCATTCATAGGTGACGTTATTCCAGTCGTGCCCCAACTTGGGATCAATATATTTATCGCTGACGAAGGCAGGGCCGCTTACAGTTGCCACAACCCTTGTCCAGCCATCCTCGGTGCAGGTGGCAGCCTGGCTGTCAAACACCTTTGTATCGACCGTTGTCGTTCTTTTATGGCTGCTGTTTCTGGCACATGTTTCCACCACATTGCAGGTGGTTCTGTCATCGCTCGGATAGATAAATGTTTTCGAGTTATATTTGTGTCCCAGTTTTTCCTTGGTAACCGTCTTTGTCTGCGTTTGCACCTTTTCAAACCAGCTGCCGGTGGAATAGCTTTGGAATCTTGCCGTGTATACGGTGACACCGTCCGTTTCACAGGTCTGCTTTGATACTACCCTTGAGGTTATGGTGGCATAGACATGGATGGCATAGTCGCAGCCGGCAGCTGTGCACTTGCGGTACGCCGCGCACTGCCACCCATCCCAGTATTCCCTCCATTCGTAGGTCAGGTCCGTTGCTTCACCCATTTGATGGGAGACTTCCGGGCCATATGCCGCCTTGCAGTAATCGCAGATCGGCCGCTGTGAGCAGGTTTTGGTTCCGCCGCTGCAGGAAACAAAATATTTTTGATAGTCACACTTTGCGCAGGTAATATCATGATATGAGGTATAGTAGCCGTACTTTGTGTACCTAAAGTCGTGTCCCGGGGCTTCGATGGTGTCGGTATAGGACTTCGTGCACTTGGAGCAGGTATAGGTTACACTTCCGTCCACCGTGCAGGTTGCATCGGTGCGTGCAGTTTCCACATAGGCGTGGACCGGGCCATCCGTATTCACGGATGCGGTCTGTGTCGCCGCCCATGTTTCGCCAAACACTGCGGTATAGGTGGTTACGCCCGCCGCTGTGCAGGTGGCCGTGGTGGTGCTGCTTACCGTGGCCTGCAGCGTTTCGGTATGCGTGCTGTCCCGCTTGCATACACGGCTGGCAGTGCAGGCGCTGTAATCATCCGCCCAGTCATAGGTGACGGTATCCCAGTCGTGTCCGGCGGAATTTTCCAGCACATGCTGGCAGTATTGGCACTTCTTGTCCTGCGTGCAGGAGTTGCTTTGATATGTGCAGCTGTCATCGGAAAGCACTGTATTGCACTCGCTGCAGTGTATATGATGCCCTCCGCTGCCGGATATCGACTCGTCGTATTCGTACACGTTGTTATATTCCTTGCCGCAGACAGAGCAGATCTTGGCGGATCCGCCCAGCGCGGCAGCCGTGCACAGCAGCAGAAGCAAAACCAGTGCACACGCGGTCAGAATTCGCTTTTTCATCATTCTATCCTCCTTTTTACCATACGCTGTCCTTGGACAGTTTAAAATCAAACTTCATTTCAAGCATAGAAAACAGCTGCTGCATCACCTTTTCGGCAATGCCGAAGAGATCCAGCGAAAGCACGGCATCAATCACCCCGGCAATTTCCGTCTCGGGCACCCGATAAATGCGCAGGGAGGCTTCCAGAAAGCGGCGCAGCTTTTTTTCGGGCGGGAATTCTTCATCGCACTGCCTGGCCAGATAGCTGCGCATCAGCCCTGCCGAACCGATTTCCAGCTCGTAAAAATCCTGCTCGGCATAGCCCGGGAAATTGCCGCCGAAAAACTTCTGCAGTTCGGCTGCCATGTGGCGATAGATATACTCGGAAGTATCCTTCAGCGAATAGGCCTCAATGTACAATTCCCGCAGATGCTCATGCATCTCGGTAATCGTCAGCTGGATGGCCGTTTCCAGGGCATACACATAAACAGGCGACTGCGTTTTTCCGTCCTGCGGGCAGCGCGCGGCGGAAAACTGCCCATCGAACATGGCGCTGGTCAGGATCAGCAGCAGACCCTCCTTGGTCTTGAAATTTTCCTGAAAGCAGCCTACTGCCACACCGGTCTCCCGTGAAATCTGCCGGATGCCGGTCTCCCGATACCCGTTTTCCAAAAACATCCGCACCGCAGTAGACAGCAGCCGTTTTTGAGTAATCAACCCTGCCGGGGTCTTTGCCATTTTGATTTCTCCGAATCCTATCCGTATTGTGTTTACAAAATCGTGTCTTCATTCATCAGCAAAATACACGTATCAATCGACAAATCCATTGTAACAGATGCCATTCGAAAACGCAAGAGGAAAGATCGGCATTTATCGTCTTTATTGCAATTCATCCTCCATGCAAAAGGGCCGCAGCGGGCAATCACGCCCCTGCGGCCTTGAAAAATCGATGTTGTTTTTCTTATGCCCGTTCCAGCTTGGTGGTGTATAGCACACCCATATCCCACAGCATGGAGCTGGACAGGTACTTATCGCGGATATCGCGGGAGCCGATAAAGGCCTCCTCGGTATCCTTCCAGGTAACGTTGATATCCTCGGGCTGGATGGGCATGCCCAGATCCTTCATCATCGCGCAGATGGAATCGCAGGAGGGCAGTTCCTCATCGATAATGCGCAGAATCTCATCCCAGTTTTCCAGGATCTTGTCCAGGCGCTTGGCATGACGGGCAGAATCGTTCTTGTGGAAAATGGTATGCTCCTGCAGGATGACGGTTTCGGCAGCCTTGCCGAAGATACCGCGGATCATGGCCTGCCATTTTTCATCGGTGAAGGACTTCATAAAGTCCTCGGCCGTCTTGCGGTCGGGATGCATCTTGCGGATCTGGTCATAGAGCCTGAGGGTCAGCAGCGTGCCGACGCCCACCTGAATGCCGTGCAGCTCATAGGGCGTGCCGCGGTCCAGGGCCATCATTTCCCACAGATGGCTGAAGTAATGCTCCAAGCCGCTGGCGGGGCGGGAAATGCCCGCGTAGCTCATCGCAATGCCGGAAAGCACCAGTCCCTCGACAGTGGCCTGTACCGCTTTTTCATCGCGGTCCTTCAGGCCGGGCGCGTTTTCCACAATTTTTTTCAGGGAGGAGCGCATCAGCTGGGCGATGTTTTCGCAGTAGTATTCGCCGGTAACCAGATTGGAAATGCGCCACTCGCAAATGGCAATGTACTTGGCCAGCATATCGCCGAAGCCCGCCCACAGCATGCGCATGGGGGCATTCTTGATGATATCGATATCGCAGATGATTGCGCTGGGGGCGCCATCGTAGAGGGATACCTTGATACGCTCGCAGATCATGGCGGAAGAGTTGCTGGCGTAGCCGTCCATGGAAGGCGCGGTGCCCACGATCAGCTCCTTTACCCCTACCTTATGGCTGAGCACCTTGCAGCAGTCATTGATGACGCCCGAGCCGATGCCCATTACGCCGTCGCAGGTCACATCATAGTGCATCACCAGCGAACCCATGGCGTATTCGTCCGGCTCCACATGTTCAAAGGGGAAGCAGTACAGGGTATACGAGATGCCCGCGGCATTCAGGATCGGCTCCACATAAGACCATGCGGCCTTTTGGGTGTTTACATCGCAGACGATGAAAGGCTTGGTGCAGCCAATGGCCGCCAAAGCCTCGGGAATATGGCGCACAGCACCCGGCTCGATGGCAAGGAAATCCATATCCATGCCGTGATGGCGTCCGCACGCGCAGTCATGGCCTTCTTTGGCAATCAGGGTATTCAGAGAAGCATCGGCAAAATTAATCATGATTATTCTCATTCCTTTGCTGTAATGCAGGGTGAAACTTCACCATGCATATTCTATTCCCATTGATTTGCTTTGTCAATCGCCGTCACGATAATTGTCGGATCATCGTAAAAAGCATCACAAACAAGCAAAGTCAATCATAAATGCATTGCAAATTGCGGCTGTCTGCTGTATAATGGAGCAAAGATACACGCAAAGGAGCGTGCGGGCATGTTTGAAGAAGAACGCCATGAGCAAATTGTACGGCTGCTGACGGACGGACGCATGGTATCCGTAAACGAAATCGCAAAGCACCTTTTTGTCAGTGAGGCCACCGTGCGGCGCGATTTGACCGTACTGGAGCGCGCAGGCATCGTGCGGCGCGTGTACGGCGGTGCGGTGCTGACCAACGGCAACCGCGATGTGCCCCTGCTGATGCGGGAAGGCGAAGCGCAGGAAGGCAAGCAGCGCATCGGATGCTTTGCGGCAGATCTGGTGCAGGAAAGCAATGTCATCCTGCTGGATGCCTCCAGCACGGTGTTCAGCATGGTTTCCTATCTGAAGAATTTCAAAAATGTCGTCGCCATCACCAGCGGACCCAAAACCGCGCTGGCGCTGGGCGAAAAGCACATTAAAACCTACCTGACCGGCGGGCTGATGATTGATAACTCCTATTCCATGATCGGCGGCTATGCGCGGGATATGATCGAGACCATCCATGCCGATATTCTTTTCTTCTCCTGCCGCGGGCTGTCCCGCGACGGACGGATGATGGATACATCGGTGGAAGAATGTGAGCTGCGCAAGCTGATGTTCCGCCATGCCAAGCGCAGGGTGCTGATGGCCGCGCACAACAAGGTGGGCAGGGAGTATTTTTATGTGCTGGGCCATGCAAACGAGGTAGATGATATCATCACCGATGCCGAGCTGCCCGAGGGCTTTTCCCGCCCCGATGCTAACGGCAGAGCGCCGCGCATTCATATCGTCTGATACGGCCGATATTGTTACAACTTTTTACATCTTTTCGTATTGACAAACGACACAAATACTATACAATAAAAATGTGGTCGGCGAACCCCATTACCTAAAAAGGAAAGGTGTGAGTATTTATGAAACGCAAGCTCTTTTCTCTGCTGACGTTTGCCCTGCTTCTGGCTCTTCTGGCAGGCACTGCTCTGGCGGATGGTGAAAGCTCTTCTCGCTATATTGTCAGCGGCGATTATTCCTGGAATGACAACTATCCGCTGTACGTGGTGGACAGCTACAGCCCCTACGGCTACTGCTACATGTACGACAGCCCCACCAGCACCTATGGTGAAAACCTGGGCCGCTACAACAACGGCGAATTGCTGAAGGTGATTTCCACCAAAACCGGCAATGAATATTACCTGGTGGTGGATCAGGACAATCAGGCCGGTTTCGTCAACGGCGCATGCCTGATTCCTTACGGCTCCAGCCACGATTACCCCATCTATTATGTGGACAGCGTACAGCCCCTCGGCTACTGCTACATGTATGACCGTCCCTCCAGCACTTACGGTGAAAATCTGGGCCGCTACAACAACGGCGAGCTCTTTGAGATGCTCGACTGGGATGCCAACCGCAATTATGCCTACGTTTGCTCCGTGACAACGGGCAAGACAGGCTATGTCAGCAAGTCCGCCCTGGTTCTGCAGAGCGATTCCGCATTGCACCAGACGGCCACCATCACCAGCAAGATGGGCTACATTTACCTGTATGACCGTCCCTCCAGCACCTACGGTGAGAACCTGGGCCGCTACGAGAATTACGAAAAGGTATACATCCTCAAGTGGAAGTATGACAAGAACTACGCTCAGGTAAAAACGATGGACGGTAAGACCGGCTACATGCAGATGGACCGTCTGACGCTGGACAACTGATAATCACAAAGCACATTCAACTGTGGCAAGCGCCCGCCCTGTTTCCAGCAGGGCGGGCGCTTGTTGACATCGGCATCGCCGCCGTCCGCAAATATACGGCATGAAAGGCAAAAGCCGGATCGGAGGATATTCCGAGCCCGGCTTCTGCATAAATACCATATTGAACCGTTATACAATTGAATTCTTTTCTACTACCATCGGGTAGGAAGCAGGGGCGGCGATGGAGGCATTCTCGCGCACGGTTACCTGCTTATCCAGGATGCAGCATTCCACATGCGCGCCGCTCAAAATCTCACTGTCCTGCATAACGACGGCATTGCGCACCACGGCTCCCTTGGCTACGCGGACGCCGCGGAAGAGGACGCTGTTTTCCACCGTTCCTTCAATCACGCAGCCATCTCCCAGCAGGGAGTTATGCACCTGCGCGCCCTCATAATAGCGCACGGGCATTTCATCACGTACCTTGGTCCATATGGGACGATCGGCGCTGAAGAGAACCGCACGCACTTCGGGCTTGAGCAGATCCATGGAACAGTTGTAGTAATCCTGCACGCAGTCCAGACGCCAGGCACAGCCGGGATTGCGCCAGCCGTAAACCTTCAGCGAGCCATCCTGCAAACCGGGCATCAGCACATCCCGGGTAAAGTGATAATGCGCACGCGCTAAGGCACGGTCGGCCATGTCAATCATCAGCTCACGGCGGATGATGAAGGCACGCATATAGGTGTTTTCATAGTTGGGCAGCATAGGCTCCACTTCCATGTCCACCACCTGCCCGTCATCGCCGAGCTTCAGGTAGCAGCCGTTCCCGCCCGTGCGCAGCATGGCATGGTCATCGGTATACATCAGGGTGATATCAGCCCCGGTTTTGATATGCTGTGCCAGCATATCGTCAAACCGCGCGGTATAGAGAATATCCGTATCGGATACCAGCAAATAGCGTTCCTTGCAGGCGCGCAGATACTGCAGATTGCTGCGGATGGCATCCAGCATTCCCTTGTATACGCCCACGTTGTCGTTGGTCAGGAAGGGCGGCAGGATGGAAAGACCCTGATGCTTGCCATGCAGATCCCACTCCTTGCCCGAGCCCAAATGCCCCATCAGGCTGTGGTAGTTCTTTTGGGTAATCACGCCCACATTCCGCATGCCGCTGGACACGATGGAAGAAAGAATAAAGTCAATCACCCGATAGCGGGAGCAGATAGGCACAGCGGCCACGGGGCGGGTGGCAGTCAGCTCATGCAGATGATCCGCACTGCTGCCGGTATAAATCAAACCCAACATTTCGCTCATTTCAGCCGCCTCCTTTACTGCGCACGCTGCTCGCCGGCCTGTACGTTGCCGTCATCGGGCACACGCACGCCGGGGCCTACAACGGCAATGCCGCCATCCTGCGCGCCAACTTGAGTATGGTAGCCAACCTCGGCATTTTCAGCCACGATAGCACGGCGAACCACAGCGCCGGCACGAATGACCGCGCCGGGCATAACCACGCTGTCAATCACCTGTGCGTCCTTTTCGACCACCACATCGGTGGACAGTATGGAGTGCTCAATTTTGCCGTATACCACACAGCCTTCGGGAATCATGCTGTTGACCACTTCTGCGGTGGCGGCAACATACTGCGGCTCACTGCCGAAATTGCGGGCATAAATGCGCCATTTTTTATCGTGAAGGTCGATGGGCAGCGGGGTGGTCAGCAGGTCCATGTTGGCCTCCCACAGGCTGTCGATGGTGCCCACGTCCTTCCAGTAATCGTTAAAGGAATAGGCAACCATCCGGCAGCCGTCCCCAAGCATGGCAGGAATTACGTTCTTTCCGAAATCGTTGCTGCTTTCGGCAGTATGCTCATCGCGGTTCAGATAATCGCGGAGCTTTTCCCACGTAAACACATACACGCCCATGCTGGCGTTGTTGGATTTGGGATGGGCGGGCTTTTCTTCAAATTCGGTGATGGTGCCCTCCGCATCGGTATTCATGATGCCAAAACGGCTGGCCTCTTCCCACGGCACCTGACGGACAGCGATGGTCACATCGGCATGCTTTTCGATGTGCCAGCGCAGCATGGCGTTATAGTCCATCTTGTAGATATGATCGCCCGACAGAATCAGCACGTAATCCGGGTTATACTGCTCGATGAAGGGGATGTTCTGATAGATGGCGTTGGCCGTGCCGCGGTACCATTCGCCCGTTTTGCCGGTCTGATAAGGGGGCAGCACGCACACGCCGCCGTTGCTTACGTCCAGATCCCACGGTGCGCCCGAGCCGATGTAGGCATTGAGCTCCAGCGGGCGGTACTGCGTCAGCACGCCCACGGTATCAATGCCGCTGTTGGCGCAGTTGGAAAGCGGGAAATCGATAATACGGTACTTGCCGCCAAAGGGAACGGCAGGCTTGGCCATGTGGCTGGTCAGCACGCCCAAACGACTGCCCTGGCCACCCGCCAGCAGCATGGCAATACACTGTTTTTTGCGGATCAAGGGTTTCGTCCTTCCTTTCCGATCAATGTAAAAAACCGACTGCGTATATATTTGGCAAGATCGGTCGATTAACTGCTTTGATTTTACATGTACATTTTGATCTTGTCAATAGACGATGCGGTACCATATATGGAAATCAGCGGGAGAAACGCAGAAACTCGCATTCCAGCCGTCCGTTGTACAGGCGAGTGCGGCTGTTTGCATGCATACCCGCAACCCGTTCAAAGCCTGCGTGGCTGGTAATCACATTCAGTGTGCAGCCCGGATGCCGCTGCACCAGCCCTTTCATGGCGCGGTACAGCTGCTCGCAGCTCTTTTTATCCCCCAGGCGCTCGCCGTAAGGCGGATTGCACAAAAAGCAGGGAGCCTCATAGGGCACCTGCAGATCCCGCAGATCCTTTTGATATACGGTGATTTTCCCCTCCAGCCCTGCCTGGCGAATGTGCCGTTTGGCAAGCTCCAGTGCCTCGGCGCTGATATCGCTGCCCGTAATGGGAGGAAGGTGCGAAAAGTCCGCCTGTGCGCGTGCATCGCTGCGGATTTCCTGCAATTGCTTCTCCTCTGTGCAGGACCATTTTTCCATATCAAAGCCGCGCGTCAGCCCGCCGGCACGGTGGGCAGCGGCATAGGCAGCCTCAATCAGCAGCGTTCCCGTACCGCAGCAAGGGTCATGCAGGGGCTGCGTATAGCGCCATGTAGACAGGCGCACCAGCGCGGCAGCGGCGGTTTCCCGCAGCGGGGCTTCGCCGTTCCACGTGCGGTATCCGCGGCGGTTCAGAGCATCCCCGCACAGATCCAGCGTAAGCCGCGCAATATCGCCGTGAATTGCAACATCCACGGCATAGCGGGCGCCGTTTTCGGGAAGCGTACGGGTATGGTATGCCTGCATCAGGCGGTCTACAATGGCTTTTTTCGTAATGGCCTGGCAGTCGCGCACGCTCATCAGCTGGCTTCTGGCGCAGCGCCCCGATACGGGGATGGCGGCATCGCGGGGCATGATATCCTCCCACGGCGCAGCGCGAACCAGCTGGAAGAGTTCCTCAAAACTGTGCACCTCTCCTTCCGCCATCAGCAGCAGCACGCGGTCGGCGCAGGCCAGCCATAAGCAGGCAGTAAATGCGCCCGCAAAATCCGTCGTAAAGCGAACACCGCCGTTCTCCGCCCGCGCATCCGAAAATCCCAGATGCACCAGCTCCCGCTTTACGATTCCCTCCAGTCCGAATGCCGCCGTGGCAATAAAGGTGTGTTTGCTTGTATCAATCATGCGTTTCTCCTAAAGCAGGTCAATCGCCCTGTGCTTTTCGCACATTCGCTGCTATTATTATACATGTTCACCCTTGAAAGTAAAGAAAAAGACCAGAAAAAAACCGCCCTGCCAAAGGCAAGACGGCATAAGGCGGGTTTGAGCTCCGCGCTTTTTTATTCTTCCTCGTCGTCAGATTCGGGCAGATCGGCGTTGTGGTACACATCGGCCACATCGTCGTTCTCATCCAGCATATCCAGCAGCTTTTCGATCTTGGCAGCGGTCTCCTCATCGGTGATGGCTACGGTGTTCTGCGGGATCATCTTGACGTCGGCGGACAGGAAGGACAGGCCCTGCTGCTCCAAGGCTTCGCGCACGGCGGAAAAATCGTTGGGCGCAGTGTAGATTTCAAACACATCGTCCAGCGCCTTCATATCCTCAGCACCGGCATCCAGGGCGATCATCATCATCTCGTCCTCGTCCATACCGGGCTCGCGCTCCACCACGATCTGTCCCTTGTTGTCAAACATGTAGCTGACCGAGCCGGGAGCACCCAGGTTGCCGCCGCACTTATCAAAGATATGGCGGACATCCGCGCTGGTACGGTTGCGGTTGTCGGTAACGATATTGCAGATAACGGCAACGCCGCCGGGAGCATAGCCTTCGTATACGATTTCCTCGTAGCTTACGCCGCTGCCCTCGCCCGCAGCCTTCTTGATGGAACGCTGAATGTTATCGTTGGGCATGTTATTGGCCTTGGCCTTGGCGATGATATCGCGCAGCTTGCCGTTGCTTTCCGGGTTCGCCCCGCCTTCGCGTACGGCGATGGCAATCTCACGGCCGATTTTGGTAAAAATCTTGCCGCGCGCAGCGTCTGCCTTGCCCTTTTTAGCCTGAATATTATGCCATTTGGAATGACCGGACATACAAATCCCTCCAGAAACTCGTATCAGAGTACCGAAAGATTATAGCATAATGCAGGCTGTCCGTCAATCATTTCCGCGCAAATAGCTGGGAATTCACGCTGAATTCGCGCAGGACAGGCTGATTTCGTTACAAACTGTTTGGGGCTTTCATTGGCATTTTTTGCTGTTTTGCTTGACAATTGCCATCAAAAAGGCATAAAATAAGCATAGATTCGTGAAGGGAGTTGAAAATGCGATGACTAAATCCATCATCACCGTCAGCCGTGAGTTTGGCAGCGGCGGCCGCACCATCGCTCACAAGGTAGCTGATGTTCTGGGTGTACCTTATTATGACAAAGAGCTAATCAAGGCCGTAGCCGAAAAGACAGGCTTTGACCCGAAATTCATTGAAGAGCGCGGCGAATATGCCCCCGGCAGGACGATTTTCTCCATGCTGCCTGTATTTGACGGCACGCAGGGCGCGCTCAGCGCGGCGGATTTTCTATGGGCCATGCAGCGTCAGGTTATTCTTGACCTGGCCGATAAGGGGCCGTGCGTCATTCTGGGCCGCTGCGCGGAATATATTCTCAAGGATCGCTCGGATGTTTTGAGCGTCTTTATCCACGCCGATAAGGCTTACCGCGCTGAGCGTATCGTCCGCCTGTACGGTCAAACCGAAAAGAAGGCAGAAGACCGTCTGGATGACAAGGATAAGCGCCGCAGCGTCAACTACAAGCACTACACCGGTCAGACCTGGGGAGACATGCGCAACTATCATCTGTGCCTGAACAGTTCTGTTTTGGGCGAGGATGCCTGCGTGAAAATCATCACCGAACTGGCGGGCAAAGAATAATTTGGGTTCCGTTTTAAAGGCCGGAAGGGGCAATCCTTCCGGCCTTTTTATATTGAGTTTCCTGCTTATGGTTTTGCCGTAATCAGCAGCACCAGATAAAACAGCGCAATCGCCGTGGCGAGCCCGATAAGAATGATCTTGATTTTCATTCGGCACTCGTCTCCTCATATACGATGGTATACTGCTCCAAATCGATCGCAGCGGAAAGGATCCCCGTAATCAGCGTCTCGGCATTCTTGGTGGCAGACTGCAAAATGCCCTGCTCAACGGCGGTCACCCTGACCTCCTCTTTGATGGCAATTTGTGCATCGTTCAGATCTTTTACGCTCAGCGGCGTAAAAATACTTTGACTTTCGTCATAGATCTTCAGCGTATCATTATCGATATTGATATCATAAAGCGTAACAGCAGGCAACTTTACCGTGACGGTCTTGCTTTTCTCATCCGTCACAATCTCTATCTGCGAAAAATCAAGGCCTGCTGTGACCTTGCCGCTGTAACTGTATATGTATTTGCTTGTGGTAAACGGAATGGTGACGCCCCACAATTCCCGTTTATCGGTAATGCATTGAACGTTCGTGTAGTACCCTTCCTGGGTAATCAGCATGCCGATGTCCTTGAGACCGAAGGCTTCGGTTCTGGACAAAATCTCTGCATTCTTGGAGCTTATTGCCGCTGTAACGATTATTATGATCGTTATGCAGATCAGCGCAACGGCAATTGTTCTAAGCAGCGTATTGGGGTTTAGCCCTTTACCCCCCCCGAATTTGGCAGCGAATCCGCGGAATTTTTCCATAATTTGATCTCCCTTTCGGATTATTTGTTGAAATCATTGTAGCACTTTTTTCAGGCAGACACAAGGGTTTTTGTCGGTTTTTCCTATGCTTCTCTGCGTTGTAAATAGATATGACCCACAGAAGCAAAATCAATATGACATATGCGTTCATCTTTTCCTTAATAAGTTGCAAGCGACTTATGTTATCTTGGGCATTGATATCGGGGGTGCTTATCACAGCTGGAAGTATTGGGGGAATAAAAGCACAGAACAGGTATGACCGAAATCATACCTGTTCCAAGAAATTTGAATTGTACCGTCTTGCCAAAAGGGCGGGCTTGCACCCGCCCCTCTGGGACTAAGAGAATTATTCGGCGACGGTAATAACGATGCTGTTGCCGCCAACAGTGAGGGTATGCTCGCCAACGCCTTCCAGAGGCACTTCAATGGTGACGATCACGAAGGAGCCGCCAGCCACGCTGATGTACTTGGAAGCCAGGACGGTTTCGCCCTCCAGGACCTGCAGGATGGTGGAACCATCAGCACCGTTGTTCTGAGCGATCATATACAGATTCGCAGACTCGCCGCTGGTGATGGTGCTGTTCTTCACAACATTAGCAGTCTGGGTGCCGGAGGAAGTTTCGGAAGTGACTTCCTCCATCACCTGATCGGTGAGCAGAGTATCCACGGTGATGTCGGAATTCTCGCCGTAGCGCATGCCGAAACCAACGGGGACGATCACATCGCCCAGGTTGCGAGGCAGCTCCGCAGTGGGATTATTGCGGACGGTAGCAGCCATATACAAGCGGGTGGTAATGTCCACGCCGGTATCAAACTGCAGCTCGCCCCAATCCATCTCGGCATCGCTGGAATTCCGAGCGATCTCGAATACGGTAGAGCCGCTGGGCTGCTTTTCACCGAAAAGCATATCGGCGATGACGGAGGGCAGCGTCTTGTGGTAGAAGTTGCCCATGGAGGATCCGTGGTCGGGGGTGCAGTCGTAGGTCAGGAACATCACGGCAGTGCTGTTCTCAATGGCCCATGCGCTGGGCTCGTTGGAAACGCCGCCGTCAAAGAGCAGTGCCATGGGGATGCCGGCATCATTGGCATCCTCAATCAGCATTTCGGCGTTGTCATCCATGGCGGTCACATGGGCGATGACCACATCGGCATCTTCCAAGTTTTCGACCACCTGCGCATAGACGCCGATGGCTTCAATGTCCATTGCTTTGGTATCTTTGGAGGAGCCATCCACATAAACCTTGGTATCCTTGGCCAGAGGCAGCAAGTTCCCCTCGTTCTTCAGCAGGATAGTAGACTCGGTTTGCAGACGGATATCCATTTCGTTCATGGTGTCGTTCCGGGCAGCGTAGATATCCTCGATGGTATTCAGCTCAAAAGCTTCTTCCTTGTAGGCATCGCTGGCAGCCAGCTCCAGGGCGGCATCCAAATCGGCGTAGGGGTTCTCGAACAGACCCAGCTCAAACTTGTTGCGCAGGACGCGCTTTGCATGTCTGTCAACGGTCTCCTTGGTCAGGTTGCCGTTGGCGAGCTGCTCTTTGATGGCCTCGGGCCACATGGGCTGGATCATGCCGGGGTAGTGAGCGGTGATGTCGTCATAGTCAGTGGTGACATCAGGCTCAACCATGAAAAAGCATCCGATTTGGTCAACATCGGCATTGAGGATAATGGCGTACAGTTCGCCGACGGAAGCAGTGGACAGGTCAACACCCTCGGGGGTGGTGCCGGTGGCAGAGGGGCTCTGGAGCCACATGGGCCAGTCGGTGACGACACAGCCGTCATAGCCCAGCGTCTGACGCAAAATGGCCATGGATTCGCTGTCGTAGCACACATCGCAGTCGTTGAGCAGGCTGCCATTGTTCAGCATGATCCAGCCGGAGCCGTTGTCAATGACAGCGCTCTTCCAGCCGACCAGCCAGGAATTGATCAGGTTGGCAGGGCTCTTGGCGTTTGCATAACTGGATCGACCGCCGCGGGCCATAAAGTGCTTGGTGCAGGCGTTCACACCGTTTTCCTGATAAGCCTTGGTCTCAATGCCGACCATCTTAGCGATGTAGTTCACGTCATCGCCATACCAGGAGCCGATCTCCACGCCGTAGGAGTGGAAGGGAACGTGGAAGCCAAGGGCGCGCTCTTCGGCGGCGTACTGGGCAACCATGTCGTAAAGCAGCTCTTCGTCATGAGCGATACCGAAGGCATAGTTGGGCATGTTGACCATACCGGCCCAGGTGTTGTAGCTTCGGTCGCAGCTGAGGACAACAGGCACGCCCAGGCGGGCAGACTCGGCGATTTCCTGGAAAGCGTTGTTCTCGTAGATCAGGGTATCGGGAGTGCCGTTAACGTTGTGCAGGTAAGTGGTGACGTTATCAGAGATGATGGAGTGGTACATAGGTACGTAGCAGCTGCCATCCTGGTCGGTATAGGTGGGCTCGTTGGAGTACAGCCACTCCTCGGTGTAGGGATACATGGAGGTGAATGTGCCGCCGGTGGAAGCGTGCCACAGCAGGCCAATCTCCTCGTCAATGGTCATCTGGCCCAGCAGATCATCCACACGGGCGTCGATGTCCTGCCGCCAGTCTTCGTAGACATCCAACTGGCCATTGCTGTTCAGATCCTTGAATTTGAGGCCGTCAACTTCAATAATCTCCTTGGTGCGGGCTTCCAGGTGAACCTGGCCGGTGGTCTCGTCGGCTTCAACGATGACCTGATTTACCTCATAGGGTTTCGTGAAGGCAGTCGGGTCGGTGAACTCGGTAGAGGTAGGTTTGCTGTAATCCTGCTGACCAAAAGCCGTTGCGGTGCAGGACAGCACGAGCAACAGTGCGAGCAGAAGGGA
>CAVFPH010000034.1:0-3533 GCA_963624325.1 bacterium | reverse complement strand
CTCATGATTCATTCTCCTCTCGATATTTTCAGTGGGTGCGCACCACTAACGATTGTAGTATAGCTTATTTTTTGTCATATTTTCTAAGATAAACCGGCACAGAATCCATAAAAATTCAAACATATACTAACAAAATGGTAAATTTTTTACTGTCAATCAGAAAAAAATGATACTTTTATCTTTTTCTTCTTATGCTTTCACTTTAGGGTATATTGGTCTCCTTGTCAAAACCAGTCTGCAAAGTTTTTAGAGCAATCTCTATTTCGTTAAGAGATAAGGCTGTTTCTTTCTCGAATTGACATTGCTTGTCTCGCCTGTTATAATTCTTCCGATTATTGCAAGGGAGGCGCGGGCACGGGCCGCTATTCCATCGCCCAGGCAAAGGAGGGCTATCGCGTTTCTGCCGTGGAGCTGGTTGATCACAATCTGAAAATTCTGCGTCAAAGCAGTCAGAATGTTGCGAATCTGGTCAGCTACCAGGGCGACGCGCTGGATCTTTCACGCTTTGCGGACAACTCCTTTGATATGACGCTTGTACTTGGCCCGATGTACCATTTATACAGCGCTGCCGATCATCATCTCGCGCTGAATGAGGCAATTCGCGTCACCAAGCCGTGCGGCGTGGTTCTGGTTGCATTTCTTTCCATATACGGCATTATGTTTACCAATTATCTCAAGGACAACTTCCGTCTGGGCTTTGAGGAAAACTACACGTCGGATTATGCTGTCCGCCACTTTGAGGAGCAGGGCTTCACCGCCTTCGATATTGCAGATTTCGAAAACCTGTTTGCGGGCAAGCCTGTTTCCCACCTTGGCACTGTATCCACCGACAGCGTGCTGGAAATTGCCGAACCCCGCGCTGACTTTGCACTCTCCGATGATGAGTTTGCCGCCTTTGTGCAGTATCATCTGGCCATGTGCGGCAAGCGTGAGCTGCTGGGCAGCAGCAACCATCTGCTTTACATCTGCCGAAAAGACGGCTGAAAGAAAGCCTAAAAAGCGCACCGTGGTTGCTCACGGTGCGCTTCTTATTTCGCTTTATCCGAATCAGAACTTGGTAGCGTTCAGGCGGATAGAGGGACCCATGGTGGTGCTCAGGTACAGAGACTTTACATAGGTGCCCTTGGCGGTGGCGGGCTTGGCCTTGATGATCGCGTCCATCAGGGCAGACAGGTTCTCGCTCAGCTTGTCAGCATCGAAGGAAACCTTGCCGATGGGGCAGTGCGCGATAGCGGTCTTGTCCACGCGGTACTCAACCTTACCGGCTTTGATCTCGGAAATGGCCTTGGTCACATCCATGGTCACGGTGCCGGACTTGGGGTTAGGCATCAAGCCCTTGGGGCCCAGGATACGGCCGATGCGGCCGACAACGCCCATCATGTCAGGGGTTGCAACGCAGACATCGAAACCGAACCAGTTTTCCTGCTGGATCTTCTGGACCATGTCCATATCGCCGACGAAGTCAGCGCCGGCAGCCTTGGCTTCTTCAGCCTTGGGGCCCTTGGCGAACACCAGCACGCGGACAACCTTGCCCGTGCCGTGCGGCAGAACCACCGCGCCGCGAACCTGCTGGTCCGCATGACGGGGGTCAACGCCCAGACGGATGCTCAGCTCGACGGTTTCGTCGAACTTGGCCTTGCCGGTCTGCTTTACCAGGGCAATCGCCTCGGCAGCTTCGTAATACTTGAGGGGATCGATCAGCTTTTTGCTGTCAACATACTTCTTGCCGTGTTTCATCTATTTATCCTCCCCTCATTCTTCCACGGTGATACCCATGGAACGCGCGGTACCCTTAACCATGCTCATGGCAGCCTCGATGCTGGCGGCGTTCAGGTCGGGCATCTTCTTTTCGGCGATTTCACGAACCTGAGCCTTGGTCAGCTGAGCAACCTTGTCACGGTTGGGACGGGCGGAAGCACTCTCGATGCCCAGGGTCTTTTTGATCAGAACCGGGACGGGAGGCGTCTTGGTGATGAAGGTAAAGGAGCGGTCAGAATACACCGTGATGACGACAGGAATGATATAGCCTTCCTGCTTTGCGGTGCGGGCGTTGAATTCCTTGCAGAAGCCGGGAATGTTAACGCCGTGCTGGCCGAGCGCCGGGCCGATCGGGGGGGCGGGAGTCGCCTTGGCCGCGTTAACCTGGAGCTTGATGATAGCGGTTACTTTCTTTGCCATGTTGAATGGCACCTCCTAAACAAATGTGGTAATGGCGGCACGATTTTTCACGTACCTCCCACTGGGGAAACGGGTTAAGTGTTGGCCTGTAATCAGTCCAGCTTTTGAACCTGATCCAGATCGACCTCCACCTGCATTTCGCGGCCGAGGAACATCTTTACCTTCACGCGCAGCTTGGCGCGGGCAGCATCGATTTCCTCCACCGTGCCGGTGAAGTTCTCCAAAGGACCGGACAGAATGCGGACTTCTTCGCCAACGGCGATGCTGCAGCGAGACTCCATGGACTGGCTGCTGAGCATCAACTCAACCTCTTCGGGGGACAGGGCAACAGGCTTGGATTCGGGGCCGACAAAGCCCGTAACGCCGCGCGTGTTGCGCACGACATACCAGCTCTCGCTGGTGATGATCATTTTTACCAGAACATAGCCCGGGAACGTCTTGCGCTGATAGGTCACGCGCTTGCCGTTGCGGATTTCGGCAACCTCTTCGGTGGGCACGGTAATCTCAAAGATGAGATTCTGCATGCCGTTGTTTTCAACCGTTTTTTCAAGGTTGTCCTTAACTTTGTTCTCGTAGCCCGAATAGGTATGGACTACATACCATTGGGGGGTCTTTTCCGTAGGCTCGGCCATGCTCGAATCTCCTTAATTGCCGTCAGCGGCAGTTTCAGTCTCGGCAGCCTCATCCGTGACGGTTTCGCCCTCAACGGATTCGGTCACTTCTTCGTCAATGACCTCGCTGTCCGCAGCAGTGGTATCCTCGGTAGCCGTATTGTTCAAAGAACTGACTGCGGTGACGAGCTTGGACGCGCCTGTGTCCAAAAGACCAATGACCACGCCCATGAACACCATGAATACCAGCACGATGCAGGTGTAGTTGATCAGATCCTTCTTGGTAGGCCAAGTGACCTGCTTCAGCTCATGCCACATGTTTTTGAACGGCGTGGCAATATTGCGCGGGAGATTCTTGCAGAAGGTGATGAACTTGCCCGACTTTTTGGGCTGTTCGCTGCTCTGCGCTTTCTCCTTGACGGTCGTTTTCTCGTCTGCCATGCTGTTACCTCGTTTCGCGGTGAGCAGTATGTTTCCTGCAGAAGCGGCAGTACTTGTTCAGCTCAATACGGTCGGGGGTG
Organism: bacterium; assembly: GCA_963624325.1. GTDB lineage: Bacteria > Bacillota > Clostridia > Christensenellales > Aristaeellaceae > SFMI01. The sequence continues at coordinate 223 of CAVFPH010000034.1, read as the reverse complement.
TTCTTCTTGTTCTTTTTGGTGTTGTAATTGCGCTGCTTGCACTCGGTGCAGGCCAGCACGATGTTTGCTCTGGCTTCCTTAGCGGCCATGATGGAACACCTCTTTCGGTCAGATCCGCCGCGGGCGGTCAGCCCGCCCGCAGCGGTTTATGTTGATGTGAATCCGGGATTACTCCAGAATGGAGGTAACAGCGCCGGAGCCCACGGTGCGGCCGCCCTCGCGG